>CAZZCI010000326.1:0-3262 GCA_964653015.1 uncultured Rhodothermales bacterium | reverse complement strand
TGGCATGAGGCGATCGGTTGTTGGATGCTGGAAGGCCAGCCTATCGGGTCAAACACGCGCTTTGATAGCTTCCGTGAGCAGAATGCCGGTGGCCACCGACACGTTCAGGCTCTCGGCGGGGCCGCGCATGGGGATGTGAGCAAACGCGTCGCAGGCGGCAGCCACCTCCGACGAAAGCCCGCTGCCCTCACTGCCCATTACCAGCACAATCGGACGGTCCCAATCCGTGTCCCACATGGAAGTGGACTCCGGCTCTTGAGCACCGACGACCCAGTAGCTGCGTTCCTTCAGCGCCGTGAGCGTTTCCGCCAGGTTACTGCAGCGGGCCAGCGAGATGCGCAGCGCCGTACCCGCACTCGCTTTGATCGCCGGACCCGTAAGCGGGGCCATGCCACTGTTGGGCACAATCACGCCATCCACGCCCGCCGCAACAGCACAGCGCAGCATCGCCCCGAAGTTGCGGGGATCGGTCACGTGGTCAATGGCCAGCACGATCGGTTTGCGCGTTTGCACATCATCCCACGTAGGTGCCACCTCTTGCATGAGCGCGTTCACCGTCAGATACGACACCGGAGCGCCCCACGCAAGCACGCCCTGATGCGCCGCCCCCTGCGCCTCGTGATCCAGCCGATTGTAGGGCACATACTGCACCGGCACCGACGCCTCCTCGGCCAGCGCACGGATGGTATCGGCTTCGGGCCCTGAAAGCGCATTGCGCATCATCACTTTGTCAATCGACGCCGGATCCCGTTCCAACGCCTCAATAACCGGTTGGCGTCCGAGAATGCGTGTGCGGGCAGCGTCTGAAGAACGGCTCATACAAGAAAATCCATTAAGAGAAACAAAATTGGGCGGATGCGCACCTACTCATACCGTCGCCGGTTGATTCTTTGGCTTAACGGTGTTAACTTCTTTGCGAACTGGTTTTTCACCAAGCACACGCACTGCTATGGCTGATACGTCCGAGGCACGCACCCCCGTATTCATTGATGGGGGCCGCATCCCGTTTCAACGCTCCGGTACGGCATATGTCGATCTGATGGCCTACGACATGGGCCGCATGGCGCTAAAAGGGCTGCTGACCCGAACGGATCTGTCGCCGGCCTCCATAGATCGGGTCATCATGGGAACGGTGGTGCAGGACGTGGAGACGAGCAACGTAGCGCGCGAGGCTGCGCTGGCTGCGGGCATCCCCAACACGGTGCCAGCCCATACGGTTACGCAAGCGTGCATCTCCAGCAACCAGGCGGTGACGTCGGGGATGGAGTTGATTCGTGCCGGGCAAAGCAATGTTGTTGTAGCCAGCGGTACGGAAACGCTTTCAGATCCGCCCATACGCGTGCGACGCCCTCTGCGCAAAAAGCTCTTTGAGGCGCGCAAGTACAAATCGCCCCAGGAGTTCTTGTCGATTCTGAAAGACCTGAGTCCGTCGGATCTGCTGCCGGAGTCGCCGTCGATTGCGGAGTTCTCTACCGGTGAGGTGATGGGCGAAAGTGCCGACAAGCTTGCCGCCATGTTCGGCGTCTCGCGCGAGGAGCAGGATGAATATGCGCTGCTTACGCATCACCGCGCTGCTGCAGCCCAGGAGGACGGACGCATGCAGAAAGAGCTCTTCCCGGCGAGTGTGCCGCCGGACTTCGAGCCGATCACCAAAGACAATGTGGTGCGTCCGGATACGACACTGGAGAAGCTGTCGGGCCTCAGTCCGGCCTTCGTGAAACCGTTTGGCACGGTCACCGCAGGCAACAGCTCGGCCCTCACCGATGGCGCTTCGGCCTCGCTTCTTATGAGTCATGAATATGCTACTGCAGAAGGCTACACGCCTCGTGCTGCCCTGCGTGAGTACACGTATGTGGCGCAGGATCCGGGCGCTGAATTGCTGCTTGGTCCGGCCTATGCCATTCCGAAGGTGCTCGACGCGGCGGATATGACGCTCGACAATATCGATGTGGTGGAGTTGCATGAGGCGTTTGCCGGACAGGTGCTGGCGGTGTTAGAGGCGCTGGCGTCGGATCGCTTTGCCGAGGAGTCGCTCAACCGCACCGAGGCAGTGGGCCGCATTGATATGGACATCCTGAACACGCGAGGCGGATCGGTCTCACTCGGCCATCCGTTTGGCGCGACCGGCGTACGTCTCGTCACTACCGCGGTAAATCGCCTCTACGAAGAAGATGGTCAGTGGGCCCTTGTGAGCGCCTGCGCAGCCGGTGGGCAGGGCCATGCCATGCTGATCGAACGAATGGGATAAACCGGCCTCCTGTCTCCTCGCCTCCTTATTTTTGACTTACGCTCGACCTGATATGCCTGTGACCCTCGACACCGACCTGCTTCGCACCGACCTTGACGACGGGGTACTAACCGTTTGGATTGATCAGCCCGATGCGTCGGTCAATACCATCGATGAATCGATGATCGACGCATTTGAGTCGGCCATCGAGCGTGCGGAAACCGACGCCGACGTTAAAGCGCTGGTGTTCATCAGTGCCAAGACGGATTCCTTCATTGCTGGCGCGGATCTCGACATGCTCAAATCGTTCGAGCAACCTGCCGATGTGCGGGCACTCTCGCGGCGGGCCCATGCGCTTCTGGAGCGTCTCCAGAATCTTGATGCGCCGTCGGTGGCGGCCATCCACGGCCCAGCCATGGGCGGCGGCCTCGAAATGACGCTGGGCTGCACGTATCGCATCGCCACCACCAGCTCCAAAACGCAGATGGCCTTTCCCGAGGTGAAACTCGGACTCTTGCCCGGAGGCGGAGGCACGCAGTATCTGCCACGCCTCATCGGACTGCAGCAGAGCCTGCCGCTTCTGCTCACCGGCAAAACGACATATCCCAAGAAGGCCAAACGCATCGGACTGGTAGATGCACTCACCCATCCGCCCGGATTGCACCAGGCCGCCAAGAAGGCCGCCCGGCAACTGGCCGATGGCACCCTCTCCCCCGATCGCCCGTCGGACTGGACCGACCGGCTGTTGGAGAGCAATCCCCTTACGCGGCGCGGTGTATACTGGAAAGCGGCGCAAGACACAAAGAAAGAAACACGAGGCAACTACCCCGCTCCGCCGCGCATCATCGAATGCGTGAAAACGGGCCTCGAACAGGGCCTCGAAGCAGGCAAGGAGACGGAGATACGCCACTTCTCCGAGCTTGTGTTCACGCCGGAATCGAGGGCGCTGGTGGGCCTCTTTTTCGCCAAGCGTCAAGCTGACACCAACGACCACGCCGACCAGGCCCTTCCGGTGGAGCGCATTGCTGTGCTGGG
>CAZZCI010000325.1:0-3263 GCA_964653015.1 uncultured Rhodothermales bacterium | reverse complement strand
GCACATGCGTTACTCGAAGATTGACCTCTGCCAGACCACTACACGCCAGGAATGAGTACATTGAGCGGTTTCCCCTTTGCGCCGCGATACACCTGGAAGTCCGAATCAGTCGTAAAGATGGTTGGGTCTGCTCGATGCTCTGCCATTTGTACAAGGCAGGCATCGGCAAAGGACATGGGTTGGTCGGCGTAGGTGTCCATGAGTTCGTGGATGTGTCCGGCGTGCGAGGTGTAGGAGAATGGCACGGCTACGGCACCGCGTTCGAGAAAACGGATGAGCTGTTGGGTCCCTCGGGGCACATGCTCCAGCAGGTGGAAGGCTTCCGAGAGCACGGCCTCACATGCATAGAGGGGGGTAGTGAGGTGGGCCATCTGCGTCTTAGTCCAGACATGGTGCTGATCCTGCCGATCAAAGAAGGCTACAAGCGGACCGGTGTCAATGAGCACCTCAGTCTTTGCCATAATCCTCCATGTATTTAGGATTGGTGGAGAGATCACTGGGGCCTTCCACAGAGCCGCATAGGTCCTGTGCAAGCTCTAACACCGACCCCGGTTGCGGCTCAATGGCATCCGTGTCCTTATCCGCCTCTGCGGCAAGTTCGCGCTCGACTGCGGCGAGCACGGCCTCCTTCTGGGTGCTCCCCTTGCGCTCGGCCAGGCGTTTGATCTTCGCCTTCTGCTCCGGTGTAAGGCGCATCTTGAATGATTCGGTGGCGTGCTGGGGCATGATCAGGCTCATCGGGACTGACTAAAAATACGTGTGTTGCTTGTATCTTCACACGCGTGTCTTGTTGCAACGGATGCGACCCACATACACGGTATCAAGCTGCCCCGTACTTCAGTGTCAGGTGCGCCTGCCCGGCGTGGTAGGCGGTATGCGTGATGACGCGGGCGAGTGCCTCCTGCAGCGGTAGCGTGCCAAAGTCAGCCGTCACCTCACGGGTCCAGGCCTCCTCGTCTTGCGTAGCGATGACATCCCGCAGTTCGCGTCCACTGCGCTCCAGAAGCGCGCGTACGTCCTCCGCCGAGCCAAACTGCTGTCGCTTTCCGGCATTTGGACCGATAGTCTGGGCTTTCACCTCGATGTCGCGCCCGAAGATGTTCTTCGCAAAGAGGAGTTCCACTTCGCCGATGTGCTGTAGCGTCCACGCGAGCGTGTTTGCATCATCATGCAGGCGGTTGGCCAGGTCGTCATCGTCGATGTCGTCGAGCCATGTGGTGAGGCGCGTGCGCCCCTGCGTGTACATGGCTACGTAGCGTTCGGTAAGTGCATCCATGAGAGTCATTGTTCAGATTGAAGAGCAGGATGGAAGGTTAGCAGCATCCACCGCCGGGCGTGCAGCGCGGCGCGCCATCGCCGGAGGAACCGCTGGAGATCATGACGGCTCCGATGCGGCGCTGCACCTCGTCTGAGTCGCACTTCGGGCATGTGGCATCAAGGCCATCGTCGTATTCGGCGATCGTGGCTTTCAATACAAAGTCGTGCTCGCAGTTCGTGCAGCGATACTGGTAGTTAGGCATAGTGTGTGCTATGTGTCAGATGATTCGAATGGTGCGTTTCAACAAAACCTGGCGCCGAGAAATACCCAAACACGTAGGGACACCGTGCGCCGTGTCCCTACGTGATTCGTATGCTGCGGCGATTTGGTCAGGTCACGCGTGGGCCGTGGCCACGCCGATGCGTCCGGCGGCCAGGTCGCGCAGACGATCGGGGCCTGTGGGCTCATTGGGCATCCATGGCGCCAGGGCGATGCGTTCGGCATGCTCGTTCTGCACCGTCTCGATCTGCGACATCTCCGAATGGGCGCGCTCTACGAGCAGCGGATCTGTCGGACCGGCAGCGGCGAGGCTCTGGTTCACAATCCATGCATAGGGCGTGATACCGGCGCGCTCCAGGTCGTCTTGTAGCTGCTTCGCCTCCAGCACCGGCGTCGTCTCCGGCAGCGTTACGAGCAGCATCTTCGTGTATTCCGGGTCCTGCAGGCGCATCAGCGGCGTGGTGATCTGACTCTCGTCCACGTTTGAGGTGCGCAGCACTTCGCGGTGATAGGAGCCGGTCGTATCCAGTAGAAGCAGCGTGTGACCAGTCGGGGCCGTATCCACCACCACAAACTGCCGCCTGGCTTTGCTCACAACCCGCGAGAAGGCGCGGAAAACGGCGACCTCTTGCGTGCAGGGGGAGCGCAGATCTTCTTCGAGCAGCTCGCGCTCTTCCGGATCCAGGTTCTTGCCCTTCGTTTCCAGCACACGCTGGCGGTACTGCTCGGTGGCTTCATTCGGATCGATCGCTTCGACGGTGAGGGTGGGCAGGCTGTCGCCAATCGCGTCGTGGATGTGGGCCGCCGGGTCGGTCGTGGTCAGCAGTACGTCTTCGCCCCGCTCGGCCAGCTCCACCGCCACCGCAGCGGCAATCGTGGTCTTGCCCACACCGCCTTTGCCCATGGTCATGATGAGCCCGTGCCCGTCGTCGGCAAATCCGCCTACGAGGTCGTGTACGTTTGGCAGGTCGACGTTCGGGGCGCGTTCAGGGCCTTCGGTGGTTGCTGCGGGCGTTGCATCATCATCGAGCAGCGTGCGCAGCGCATTCAGTCCGACCAGGTTGTGGCCTTTCAGCGGCACGATGTCGCGCGGAAGGTCGGAGAGGGCGTCGGGCATGGCGTCGAACGCGGCGTCGGCACGCTGCTGCATGGCAGCCGCCAGGGGATCGCTCGGGTCCTGCGCCTGAAAGACGCCGTTCACCACCAGCTGCTGGTTGGCAATGCCCAGGTCGCGCAGCTCGCTGCTTGAGCGGGCCGCCTCTTTGAGGGCCGAGCGCTCCGGACGCGCTACGAGCACCAGCGTGGTGCGGTCGCCGTCGTTGAGGGCATCCACCGCCTCGGTGTAGCGATCCTGCTGCGCCTCCAACCCGGACACCGGACCCAGGCACGACGCGCCTTCGGGATTATCCTCGATGAAGTTGCTCCACGCCGCTGGAAGCTCCAAGAGGCGCAGCGTGTGGCCGGTGGGCGCGGTGTCGAACACGATATGATCGTACGGAGCCGTGGCTTCCGAATCCGCCAGAAACTGCGTGAACTTGTCAAACGCGGCAATCTCGGTGGTACAGGCCCCGGAGAGCTGCTCCTCGACCTGCGCGACCGTTTCGTCGGGCAGCACACCCATCATGGGTTCGATGACGCGCTCGCGGTAGGCCCTGGCAGCCGCTTCTGGATCGATGTTGATGGCCGACAGATTCGGCACGGTGTCTACAGAGGCCACGTCGGGACC
>CAZZCI010000324.1:0-3270 GCA_964653015.1 uncultured Rhodothermales bacterium | reverse complement strand
GAGATGGGTGGGGGAGCGCATGCACGTAAGGACTGGCAAGAGAGACACAACGTATTATGCTAACGTACGGATGCGTTGTGTCGTGGTAAAGTGATTTGGCCATGGTTTGGCGAAAATGCACATGCAGAGCTCAGGGATTGGCAAATACCCAGGCGCATCCGTTATAAGAGTGTTCCTCGTACTGCAGAACAGCGGTTGCAGGGAAGACATCCCCTTTCATGGTATCGTGACACGGCGTAGCGACGATCTCAAGCGTTGCCTGATCGCCGTTTAAGGGAAAAGCATAACGCGTACCGGTGTCTTCGGTCTCGGGACGGGGCGTAGCAACGGTGTGTTCGGTCATGCCGTAGTCAAGCACGGCATGTAGCGAGTCGTTGTGCGTGAGTGAGATCGTCCAGCCCGGCTCGTTGCCAAACGCGCGCACATCAACACCTTCTGCTTTCGCATCTGCCCATGGCCCCTCGGGGGTACGCAGGGTGCACGATTCGTACGTTTGATCATCGATCACCAAACGAGCCTCTTCGCCTTTGCTCCAGTATGCTACCTCATCGCTTTCGTAGCGAGCCCCTGAGGCGCTTTCCACGCGCTGCGCTGCGTAGGTGCGCCCAATGAGGTGGAGTGTCACTTCGCCCTCGCTTTCAGGGACCACTGCAAAAGACATATCCACATTGCAGTGGTAAAGCCGGACATCTGGGGCCGACGCTTCAGATGATTCAGAAGAAGCAGACGGGTCGTTGCAGCCTGTCCATCCTGACAAAAGAAGTACAATTGCGAAACAGGCCGCTGTATATCGAATCATAGGACTGCAAAAGGTGGTGTTGTATGAGTTGGGGTGCGTATTAGTCGGTGAGGTTGCGCTCGATGTTCAATGTGCCATCAGCGTGAAACGTGACCGTGTTTGCATAGATGTCTTCGGCACGATAATCGAAGCGACGGGTGTGATAGGATAGCGTCCAGATATCTTCGGAATTATGCAGCTCCACGTGCCCGATGGATTCGCAGCGAGGCTCACTTCGTTGCAGGGTGTTTGCGAGCAGAGCCAAATCGTCTTGCTGACTGCTCGATAGATCTCCCTCGAATCCTCCGGAAGCCTCGAACACGTCCCAAATCACCTGCTCATCCGATACAATAGCACCGTCGAAGCGTGCGGCGTAGCAATCGGGTTCGGGATGCGACATAATCACTTCTAAAACCCGGAATACCTCAATGCTATCCAGCTCCAATTCCATTGCTTGGATATTAAAGCGCTCGCGTGGAGAGAAGTCATCACCCGTCAAGTAGACCTCAGCACCGTAGTGTTGGTCCATGATCTTTGCTTTCATGGCGGTGTTGAACTGGGCCCGGTCGAATTTGTGATCATCATTTTGTGTTGATTCCTGGGCAGATGCACATCCGCCGCAGAGAAGTATAAAGACACAGGCAATAGTGATAGCTAATTTGAGCATATTCCCCCTCTTGCTAATTCGCATCTCGTGAAGGAAGTGTATAGAGAGCCTGTTGTGCCAGTTCCATAGCTTGAACCGTAGCTCCTCTTAAGTGCTTGGGGATTTTCGTGTTGTAATTTCTCTTATACACGAAAATCCGCTATAGGAAGTAGGCAGTTTATCTTGCAATAACGGATTATTGTGTGTTTGTAGAAGCTTGCCAATAGATCGATGCATCTGAAGAAACCGTCATGCGGATCGCTTCAGAGATGGCATCCGGCTTGATACGAAACAAGTGGGTGTTGCACTCACAGTCGGAAGCTCCCAATCCACTCACTCTATCACCGGACGTTGCAGATAACCGCTGTGCCCACTCACATTCGCGACGTACCGCATCGTAAGTCACCCAGGCTCCGCGCATCGTTGCCATCCTCCGCAGATAGTCGATGTGCCAGTGTGGATTTGTTGACCGCCTTGCGTGGCGCTCTACCCGTGCCCTCACACCTCCCGTCCCAAATGCACTACCTACATATGCGTAGTGTCCTCCTTTGAAGTCAACGGGTCCCAGTGCGCCGACTGATATCGTTGTAGACCTTGCCAAGAACAGGGATAAAATGTACGTGCCCGGTTTGCTTTTCAGCATGGTGGCTTGTGTTAAGGCCGTGGTTTTGTATTTTCAGGTCCGAGTTACGGTTTATACACAACGCAAGTTGTACGTATCTCAACTGGCCTTCTCTCCGGAAAGAAGGAACCTGGGAGTGATATGTGGTGGGTGTTCATACCTTGTATCAAACCGCGCGAACTACCGCCCTACTACTCTGTCACACCTGAATGTTAGGGGGGAGGGTTGTGTCAAACGCTACGTCGCACTTCGGTCAAAAAACGGCTATGGAAGGTGCAGAGCCCTTGTGCTGTGACGCCTCCAACGGAGTGCGGCCCCTCTGCGTCCTTCTGTTTCCGCGTGTTCTCGTTGCAGGAGAGCAGAGTGGTTTCTTGTGCGCGGTGTCAGATGGGTGGACGGCGGGCGTTGAGATCCCTCCGCCGGGGGCGTCGGGATGACAGCGAGAGAAGGACGGCTGCCCACGCGACCCTAAGCTGCTGAACGCCGAAGAGATGGTTCCACCGAATGCCATTCGGCGGCTACATGGGCCTCCGCCGTCGGCCTTCGCTCACTATGACAGGTTTTTTGGCTAGCTCTTGCACATAACTTTTTCTTCGCTATGTTGTGTATTTAACATTGGTTTCCTCCACCGTCTGTTCAATGAGAGACTGTTGGATCTTACAACAAGAACCCATCTGGGCGTCTTCTCATCTGGGCGTCTTCTCGGGAGAATAGTCGGGAGAATGGATCCTGAATCAAGTTCAGGATGACGTGTCGGGGGGCGGTGCCGAAGACGAGGGCGCCCTTTCAACTCCAACGTCCCCCCTTCGAATGGCATCCAGATCCTGAATCGAGTTCAGAACAGGCAAGCACGCCGGCGAGCGCGATCCAGGACCCAGAACAGGCATCGGCCGCACGAGGCGCTGGCGCCGTCTCGCGTTCTGGCCAAATACGTTGGTGATCCCGTCAACAACAGTCAACAACAAGTCCAGATTGCAACCCGTGATCAACGATTATCGCCATCTCGAGTTGTGTGCATAGACTAGCCTGGCGGGAGAGAGAACAAGGGCGAGGAGAGGTTGAACATCAAAAAAAGCAGCGCTATCGAAGAAGGCTTCAGATGCCAGAACACTTAGCCAAAGTTCGTTATGGAAGTACTTTTATTGCAATAACGGACTATAGGGCATCATGAGGTCCGTTTCCGTGCCACGTTTTCTTCATGTGCCATCTCTTCTACAGCACCAG
>CAZZCI010000323.1:0-3297 GCA_964653015.1 uncultured Rhodothermales bacterium | reverse complement strand
GCGCTGCCTCTTGCAGCGTATCCGTATGCTGAAGGACGTGCTCAATATGAGTGGCCTCGGCCTCCGCTAACGTACGCAACCCCGACGGCTTTTCCACATCAGGATTCGCAAAAGGCAGGTGTCTCACCGAAAGCGTCGAACCGCTGCATAGAATAACCGCGCGCTCAATCGCATTCTCCAGTTCGCGCACGTTGCCCGGCCATGCATGGGCATGCAACGTATTTTCGACGGGCTCCGATAGCGCTTCGATAGCCCGGTTGTATTTATCAGCATAAAAGTGGAGGAAGCGCTGGGCCAGCGGTACAATATCGGCCCGGCGTTCACGTAATGGGGGCACCGTAAGCGGCATCACATTGAGTCGGTAGTAAAGGTCCTCGCGGAAATTCCCCGCATCCATTTGTGCCTGAAGGTCAGCATTGGTTGCCGTAATCAACCGTACATCGGCGTACAGTGTCTCCGGGGCGCCCACACGCTCATACGCCTGATGCTGCACAAATCGGAGCAGCTTCGGCTGCAACTGCAATGGAAGCTCGGCGATCTCATCAAGAAACAGCGTGCCGCCGTCCGACTGCGTAATCCGGCCCGGCTTGGACTGCGTGGCTCCCGTGAAGGCCCCCTTCACGTGGCCAAACAACTCGCTTTCGAACAGATCGTGCGAGAGCGAGGGGCTGTGCACCACCCCGAACGGGGCTTCTGCACGGGGACTCCACGCGTGGATTGCGCGGGCCAGCACGCCTTTTCCGGTTCCGCTTTCGCCTTGAATGAGCACGGTAGCATCACTATCGGCCACCTGGCGGGCTTCGTCGAGCACGGCCTGCATCCTCGGACTCTCACTGCTGGTAAGTCGCGCTGGGGCCGAACGCTTCAGATCTGATTCGAGCAGCGCGACCCGATGATGCAACGCCTGCAAATCCACCACTTTCCGCAGGGCCAGACGCACCTGCTCGGGGGTAAACGGCTTCGGCAGATAATCGGATGCTCCACGCCGCATTGCTTCTACGGCGGTGCCAATCGACGCATGCGCCGTGATCACAATGATTTTCAAGTCGGGATGTGCATCGAGCAGATCCGGAATCAGCTCCATCCCCGATTCCTCGCCCAACCGCAGGTCCAGAAACGCAACGTGGTAGGCGCCTTCACGAATTGCTTGGCGGGCTGCATCGGCGTCGGCAACGGGGGTTACCGTGTGGCTGTCGCGCTCCAGGCAACGCTGCAAGGCCTTGCGGATGCGCGCCTCGTCATCCACAGCCAAGATGCGGAGCGCGGAATCGATTGCGGTCGGATTGGTGGACATAGGCAGGAAGCAAGCGGTGTACGGAAGTTGTGTGCGTTGACTGAGTAGGGGGAAGGCGCAACGTAGAACCGATTATGTCGTACACCGCATTCATCGCTGTGTTACCAAAGTTTGAATCATCGTCGCATGCGTTGGACGCTCCGCCGCAAAATTCTATCGGGATACGGCCTGGTGCTGATGCTGCTTATGGTGGTGCTGGGCTGGGCACTGCTTAATCTTACGCAGTTAGGGCAGGCGTCTGATGACATCCTAAGCGAAAACTACCGCAGTATTCTGGCTGCCAACACCATGCTTGGTGCGCTGGAGCGCCAAGACAGTGGCGTGTTGATCTACTTGCTGGGCGATGAGGCAGAAGGCATTGCGCAGTTTCAGACCAACCGGGCTCCCTTCGAACGCTGGCTGGCTCGTGCCGAAGACAACATCACGATTGAAGGCGAAGCCGACATCCTTAACCAGATCGGACAGGCGTACGAGGCGTACGTCGCCGCCTTTACGGCCACTATGCGTGCAGAAAACCCACCGCCTACTGCGCGTGAGGAACTTCAGGCTGCTTTTGTGGAGGTGCGTGCCGCCTGCGAATCGTTACGCACCCTTAACCAGGACACCATGGAAGCGGCCAGCGAGCGCACACAGACGGTGGCGCAGCAGGCCATCTGGTCGGTGGGTGGTATCGGGCTGGCCGCGCTGGGGATTGGACTGGTGTTTAGTCTGCTTCTCTCCAAACGCATCGTGCGTCCTGTTCAGGCCCTGCAGCAAGCCTCTCAATCGCTGGCAGAGGGGGACTACGAAGCGCGCGTATCCGAAAAGCGCGGTGATGAACTGGGCGCGCTGGCCAAACAGTTCAACGCGATGGCCGACCATCTGCAGTCATTTCAGGATATGAACGTAGAGCGTCTAATTGCTGAGACGCGCAAAAACGAAGCCATTCTGCAGCACATGGCCGACGGGCTCGTTATTGTGGATGCGGAAGCACGTATCACACACATCAATCCGGTGGCCGAGAAGGCGCTGGGGTGCCGGGACCGAAACGCTCACGGAAAGCCGCTTGCCAACCTCATAGATGCCCCCTCGCTTTGTGAAGCGCTTACCCCTCCGTATCCGCCCCCCAACGACAAAACCGGAGCCGAAGCCAACGATGAGCATGTACTCACTCGTACTGTTGATGATAAAACACGGTACTATGAGTACGTGATTACGCCCATTGAAGGCCCCGACACACAGGCGATGGTGCTATTGCGCGACGTTACCCATTTCAAGGAGGTGGATCGACTCAAAAGCGAGTTTGTCGCAACGGCCTCGCACGAACTCAAGACTCCGCTAACCTCCATCGCGATGAGTATCAACCTGTTGCTTGAAAGCACGGAAAGCGCGTTTAGCGAAGACGATCTGGAGCTGTTGGAGGCCGCCCGCGATGATACCGAGCGGCTGCGCACGCTAACTCAGGACCTGCTCAACCTGTCCACGTTGGAGGCCGGCGGCGCGCTGCAGGTCGATCGGCAGCCGGTGCCTGTTCGGCGGCTCATCGACAAGACCGTTCAGGTGATGCATCCTCAGGCCCGCGAGGCCTCTATTGAACTGGTCGATGCCGTGCCCGATGCGCTACCTGCTGTACAAGCTGACCCGACTAAAATTGCATGGGTGCTCACCAACCTGGTCTCAAACGCCCTGCGCTACACCGAAGAAGGCGGTACGGTTCGACTGCGTGCAGAGCAGATCGGCGACAAAGTGCACCTGTCGGTGGCCGACAACGGCGCCGGGATCCCGTATGAATACCAGGCACGTATCTTCGAGAAGTTTACGCAGGTTCCTAACGACCCCCAGACCGGTGGGAGCGGATTAGGGCTGGCTATTGGACGTGAGGTGGTGCGTGCCCATGGGGGCAGCATCTGGGTGGATTCGACGCCCGACGTGGGGAGCACGTTCACCTTCACCCTGCCCTGTGCCACTTCTGAGCAATAAATCCGCACGGTCAGATCAAATCGACCAACGCATCGATCAACGAT
>CAZZCI010000322.1:0-3301 GCA_964653015.1 uncultured Rhodothermales bacterium | reverse complement strand
GCTTCGGTCAGAGCGTCGGTGACTGACTCGCCGAGATGGTCGGCCAGCAGATTGCGATACACCGACCGGTCGCGTAGATCCCCCTCCTCGGTAAAGAATGCCTCGACGGGATCCCCCCAATCGCTATTCAGCGGCATAATGATGCCGAATGTCTCCGCCGGATCATCGCCCACCGGATGGCGACGCAGTGGAGCGCCTTCGTCTACCGCCCGCCAGTAGTTGTATCCGTCAATATAGGCCACGTACTCGCCGGTAGAGACCCGTTCGATGATGTCATCGTTGGCATCTGAAAAGGCCAGTTCGGTATTGGGTGCATGCGTTTCAACCAAGTTGCGGAGGCGTTCTTCGTGGAGGGTCCCTTCAAACGCAAGGGGAGTAAGCCCATCAAATGTCGTTGACCAGGCATCCAGGTGCTCCAACTCCGCAACGTCTTCGTGGCTGATGAGGACAGCCATGTTGTTGAAGTACGGCGGTGAGAACTGCAGCTCGTCGCGTCGCTCCTCGGTGATCGTCACGTTCCCCAGCCCAAATACGCCGCCTTCGCTCTGCTTAACGCGGCTGTAGAAGGTACGCCAGTCGGTCTCCTCCACAAAATCAAGGGTGAGCATTACATCGTGCTCCGTTTCGACCCAATCGGCAAACAAGCGCATCAGTTCGACGGTGATGCCGGTGTGATAACCGTCTTCATCCACGTAGGCAAAGTCATCGGCAGGCACATACGGCACACGCACCGTGGCCGCCCCCTCCTCTTGAGCCTCGCTCCAGGTAGGGCCCTGCAGCGTCGTATCCGCATCGGGGGAAGATGCCTCGTTGGGCTCTGCTTCGCACCCAAGCAAAAGCAGCGAGCCAGAAAGCGCCAGAAGCGCGACAGTATAGACAACGCGAATCATGACAAAACAGGAGCGTACGTGTGGATCTGGTGAGCGCTTTTCCAATGAGTCGAGTCTCGTACAGATCCCATGATGCCCGATTCAAGGCGAAAGGTCTTCAGGGCTGAGCCCGTCCGCGGCGGCAGCCTTTTCATACAGCCGGTTGATGTGCGCCTCCAGATCAGAGGGGGTGCCAACACGATGTGCGGCTTCCTGATAAGCCTGCCGGGCGGCGTGCCAATCTTCCGTGGCAGCGTAGAGGTGCCCCAGCGTAACGTACAGCGGCGCCCAGTGGCGGTTGAGCGGTTCGCAACGCCCACGAATAAGGGAGATGCCGTCGGTGTAGGCGCCCGTAGCGTGGAGGGCCTGGGCCGTGCGGTGGCATGCCAGCCACAGGCTCTGCTTCTCAAGAAGCGCCTCGGCCCGGCGTAAAGCGGCTTCTGGCTTGTCTTTGTCGAGCAGCACGTCTACCAAACGAAGTTGGGCAGGCTCATGGTTGGGGTGGTGGTCTATCGTTTTTTGCAGATGGTCATAGGCGGCCTCCATATCGTGGTTGGCATAGGCCACTTGTCCGTGCTGGTAATGAGCCGGGGCGTATGTAGGTGCCACGCGTGTGGCTCCAGCAAGCAAGTCCTGCGCCTCGCTCAGCGCATCGGCGTGATACATCCGCTGTGCCTGGGTCATAAGCTGCTGAGCGTGCATGGGCGGCGTATCGTACGCGTTTTGCAGGGTGGCGCGCCACCGGTGCAGCTGGTTGAGCAGTGGCACATGCGGCGCTTTTTCCATGGCCCGGTCGATGTGCTCGATCTGCTCACCGGCGCGTTCTGCCTGGACGGCTGCTAAGATTTCGTAATAGGGCTCGGGAGCGCCTGGACGCTGAAACCGAAGGTGGCGCATCAGGTGCTCATCGAAGACGATTTGGTGGACCTCTATATTGGCGTTTACCACATGCAGCAATCCGTAGAACGCGTCGAGCGCGTTCATGTCTTGCAGCTCTGCGCGCCACGCCTCATAGCAGGCATCGTTTACGCGGTTGGCCTCCAGAGTCGGGGGCGTTGTGTCGCCATCAATGCTGGCATCGAGGAGCATGCGACTAAGCAGCGCAAGCGACTGGACGAGCTGCGCGTTCCCGTAGCTATCGTAGAGCATCGGCTCTAGAACATCCTCTTCATAGGTTTCCACAGCGCGGTGATAGGCATCGTCGAGGTCGTTTTGGAGCTGTGTGAAGCGGTTTTTGGCATCTGGAGTGGCCTCCCAGTAGGTCTCCAGTTCATGAGCAAGAGAGGCGAGGTGTTGGCGCTGACGCTGGGCTTCGTTGAGGGCTTCGACGCTAGGCGCGTGGAGGGCATCGGTGTGCGATTGCACCGCTTTTCGTTCGGCGTCGAGTCCATCCTGCACGGCGGTATGAAGCAGAGTCTGGGCTCGTTCGTGTAGGGCGGAGGTGGAGGACTGCATATCTCCCCAAAAAGGGTGGAGCAGCAAGGCGGCGTGTAACGGTTCGGTGTCGGCGATGGCCTGGGCCTCTTCATACGCGGTCTCCAGCAACGTGGGCGCGCCGCCCCGAATAGGGGGATGCACCTGCAGTTCGGTGGTGTCGGAGGCGGCAACGAGAGAGGCAGATGTGGCCGATACGGGCTGCACGCTCCACAGGGCACCCCCTAAACAGCATACAAGCAGAAAAATTGCATTTCGCATCATAGCAGGCATAAGCAGTGGATCAGGAGGCGAGCGGTGGAGGCGTGTTTGGCTGAGACCTTCCTTCATGAAAACAAGACGCGCTGAATGCCTGAAAAGCCACATCATAATACTCATCTTCCACGAAACGGCTATTCGTGGATGCAGTAGCAGGAGATCCATGCTTCTACTCTTGTCTATCCCCTGTGTGGTATGTCTGATCCAACGCCGGCCGATGTATTGAATGCAGCCATTGAGGCCCACTGGAAGGTGGTCGCGCGCCATGCGTATACGCAATACGAACGCCGCGGACGCGGTGTTATTGTGCTACCTACCCCCACCGAAGCCGATGGGGAGGGACGTGCTCCGCTGCGCTACCTTACATTTAGTTCATCGGGCAGCGACTTAGAGGGCAGCGCGTTGCAGCCGTTGCATAAATTGGTACAAACGTACACGCCCGACACGCAAGTGGTGGTGGCCCTGGAGTTGCCTGGGGGACGTACCGTGTTCGATGTATACGAGCGCATGCCCTCGCCGGTTACGCTGGCCACCGAGGCGTCTGAAGAGTGAAGAGGCGTGTTCTGCTCCAGGTTCATCTTGGACACTACGCTCGCCCGCTCCGGCCATTCGGACCACAACTTGCAGGTGCGATACAGCAGCCGTATCGTGATTCCTCTGCACCAGCATGCTCGGTGTTCGTTTCAGTGACCTCAACAATGGTTTTGGGGATTGCCGGGTGGTTTCCCCTCCATCCTACC
>CAZZCI010000321.1:0-3311 GCA_964653015.1 uncultured Rhodothermales bacterium | reverse complement strand
ATCCCGGGCGGCCATTGAACCACGCTAAACACATACCACAGCATCCATTCGTCCGTCGCGACGCAGAGGGGCCGAAGGTGATGCCGGTTGTACACGTATTTCTTCCGACGTAACTTAGCTCTTTGCCGGCTGCACTTCAACGCCAGGGCGGGGGAGCCACGACCAGGCAGGCAGGTAGCTGCGCACACGCACGGCCATGCGTTCTACGCTAATGTAGGCGACTGGAATAAGGACCAGCGTAATGAGTGTAGAGGCGAGCAGGCCGCCAATCACTACACGCGCCAGTGCAGCCTGGATTTCTCCACCCGTTCCCAGACCAAGCGCGAGTGGAAAGAGGCCAAGCATAGTGGTGAGAGCTGTCATCAAAATGGGACGTAAACGAAGCCGTCCGGCCTCAACAACGGCATCAACCAACTCCAGCTTCCGCTCACGACGCATGATGTTGATATAATCAACCAGGACAATCGCATTGTTCACCACAATACCGATGAGCATAATGAGCCCCATGATGCTCTGAATGTTGACGGTTGTCCCTGTAAAGTAAAGGGTTGGCACTACGCCTACGAGGGCCAAGGGAACCGATAGCATTACAATAAACGGATCCAGGAAGCGCTCAAATTGACCTGCCATTACCATGTAGATAAGCATGAGCGCCATGATAATGGCTACCATGAAGTCACGCTGCGCCTCTTGCTGCTCACGGTACTCGCCCCCGAAGGTCACCGAAAACTGTTCAGGCAAGTTCATCTGGGCTACTTCGGCTTGCGCCCGCCCGACCACATCATTGAGTGTCGCATCACTTTCGAGATTGGCTGACAAATACGTGACGCGCTGTCCGTTGATGCGTCGGATGGTACCCGGTCCTCGGCCCTCCTCAACCGTTACAAATGCAGACGCAGGGATGGTGGTACCATCTGGAGCACGAACCGGAATGTTATCAAGGTCTTGTACGTTGCGCCGGTCATCAGCTCGCAACCGTACCATGACGGGGAACTCGTCGCCATCGGCTCGGAACTCGCCAGCGCGGGTGCCGGCCATATTGGTCTGGATGGCGCTGGCCACGGTTTGAGTGTTCAGGCCGGCCTGCGCAATGCGTTCGCGATCAAACCGGATGTTTTGCTCAGGCTCGCCCCGGTCGTCTTCGCCGCCTATGTCCACATCCGCAATACCGGAAAGCCGCTCTAACCGGTTGCGAATCTGATTGCCAATAATCTGGGCCTGCTCTAAGTCGTTACCACGAAGCTCAATTTCGAGCGAGGTTTCTTCATCGCCCCCGCCGCTGCTAAAGGCCCGGCGCAGCACCCAAAGCCCTGTTCGTGCTCGAACGCGCGTTTGCACGCCCGGAACCTCGCCCTCAATATCGGCGCGCAGGTTGTCTGCAAGCACAGACGGTTCGATCGACCGTTCGCCTGACGGCTTCATGGCAATGTCGATGCGGGCACGACTGCCTCGCAACTCGGTGGTTACAAACTCAACCTCCTCAGCAGGTATGAGCGGATGCACGACATCTTCTAGCTCCTGCAAGTACGACTGCACCACCGCCAGATTCGTCCCGGAGTCCATGCTCATATCGATCCGAATTTCGTCGGCATCGGTTTGGGGGGCCAACTCGACAGGCAGCATCGGCCACAGCACAATGGCCCCGACCAGCAACACACCGGTGACGCCAAACACGGTTTTGCGATACGTCACCACACTACGCAACCGGTCTTTGTACCAGTTTTCAAGCTGCTGAAACCGGCGTTGAAACCAGGAACGTTTTGTTTGATCGGGGTTGGCCTCTACGGTCAAGAAACGGCTCGATAACATGGGCACCAGCGTAAGCGCCACAAAGAGCGAGCATACCAGTGAGAACACCACCACTAGCGCCAGCGACTGGAAGAGCGTAGCACTTGCGGCTTGTGCAAACACCAGCGGCAGAAAAATCACCGACGTGGTGAGTGTAGATGCGACAATGGCACCTGCTACTTCACGGGTTCCAATCTCAGCAGCGTCGGGTAAACTTTTGCCATTCTCCTCGCGATGTCGCACAATGTTTTCGAGCACCACAATCGCGTTATCCACGATGAGTCCCACGCCCAGCGCAAGCCCTCCGAACGTCATGATGTTGAGCGTAAGTCCTCCAAAGTAAAGGAGGCCGAAGGTGGCGATGATCGAGATAGGAATCGACAGCGCAATAACGAAGGTCGTAGAGCCATTGCGCATGAACAGGTAAAGCACAAAAATAGCAAGCAGGGCGCCCCACAGCAGTGCAGTTTGCACACTGTCAATGGACGCCTGGATGAATGTACTCTGGTCGCTGATGACCGTCAGCTCCATGTCGTTGCGCTCTGCATTCACCTGTTCGGCCTCGGCCCGGATGCGGTCGGCAACGGCTACCGTGTTGGCGTCATCCTGCTTTTGGATGCGCATCTGCACGATGGGCATGCCGTTGAGTTCAGTGAGCCGGAAGGTGTCCTGATATCCATCCTCCACATCCGCTACGTCGAGCACGCGGAGCGGCTGGCCGTCGTTGTAAGAGATGACCGTATTGGATATTTCATCGACCGACGTAAATTCGCCGAGGGCTCGCACGTACATATCCCGCAATCCATCGCGCACATTGCCCCCGCCCACAATCGCGTTTTCCGAAGCGATGGCCTGGCGCACCTCATCGGCCGTAAGCCCTGCAGTCTGCAACCGATCTCGGTTCAGGTTGACCTGTATCTCACGGTTGATGTCGCCGCTGAGCTCAATCGTTCCCACTCCAGGAATCTGCTCAAACCGGGTTGATAGGTCGCGATCCAGGATGCGTGTGAGAGTTTCCAGATCGTGCCGCGACTCAACGGCAATATCAACAATTGAAGTTTGACTCGGGTCAAATCGCCAGATACGCGGGGTGTTGGCCTCATCGGGCAGGTTGCGCCTGACGCGGTCAAGCGCATCGCGCAAGTCGTTCATGGCCATGTCAAGATTCGTACCCTGCGCAAATTCGAGGCTGACACGGCTTGATCCTTGACTCGACCGCGAGGTGAGGCGTTCTACGTTTGGAACGCCCGCAACGGCATTTTCGATCGGGTCGGTGATGAGGTTTTCCATCTCCTCAGGCCCCACCTCATCGTAATTGGTAGCAACAACCAACCGGGGGTACTCAATTTCGGGCAGCAGGTCGATGGGCAAGTACCGAAAGCTTACAATGCCCAGCGTAATGATCACCAGAAAGAACATGCTGGTGGCCACCGGGCGCCGAATTGACACGTTGGTAAGAGAAGCCATACGAATAACCGATTAGGTGTATGAGTAGATGGAGCCGTGTATCTAGTGGTGTGTCA
>CAZZCI010000320.1:0-3321 GCA_964653015.1 uncultured Rhodothermales bacterium | reverse complement strand
CCTTCGTGACCGGCAATCGAGAACTTGTGCGTGATCGACGGACGCTCATCCGGCAGGCGTTTGCGGGTTGGCTTGTACACGACTTTCTCGCGGACCTCCGGCTCGGCAGGCTCTGCGTCAGGCATCGCACCATCGCCCGAAGGTTCGGTCTGGGCGGCTGCTTCCGTGGCAGCGGCTTTCTCGGCGTCGGACGTCTGCGTGTTGCCGCCTTCGCTGGTTGAGAGCGGCTGACTCCGCTTCGAGTTCTCGCGGTAGATCGCGACCGCCTTGCAGCCGACCTCCCAGCCTTTCTGGTAGGCATCGGCGATGTCGTCGGGGTCGACATTCTCGGGCATGTTGACCGTGTTGTGATTTACTATTCCGTTACCGATAAACGCGTGATTACTGGGTACATGGAAATCGTAGACTTCCTCAAAACCTGTGTTTATCGACGCGACCTGAACAAAGTGAATGTTATTGTCAATTACTTCATTCAATACCGGTATGTCATAGGTTGCACAGGCACGAGACACTGTGTAACGCGACAAATGATTTGTCCGCTTGTCAAACACCGAACGCCACGATTGAGTATCTCTCGCATTTCGTATAACGGTCTGGATTTCATCACGATGACAAGGCACTACATCTGACCAGACGTGCGGCGATTGCTCTTCCAGGGTGGCAGCAGCTTTTTCTAACGCGTTTTTCTTGTGCGGCTCATCGAGCGTCAGCAAGTTAGAGAAACGTACGACATCGTGTCCATGCATGCAAAGCTCGTGGAAGTAGCGATCGTAATCTCGATTGTACTTTCGGTGAATGTTTGCACGGATCCCAAAGTTGTTAAGAACGACCTGAAGCTGGTGGATTAATGACTTCGCCTTTAGACAAATTGCTGTCATCCCATCTTTACCACGAACGTATCCATCCAACCATAGCCCCTCAAGGAATGCCTGAACGGTTTCACGGCGAGACTGGAGCACAGCCCATGGGAATCGCTTTGACTCAGCATCGTCGCCACATCCCAGGAAGTCCATGAACTCCACCAGTGTTTTGGAAGCCACTCCAATATCTTTTACTCCGTTACGCGGATCAGTGTAACTTCTTGCCTCTAACCCGAAACAGTTTTCGAATATACGTCTGGCCTTATCGAGCACAGCATCACAGTTGTTTGTGATGCGAATCGTCCATGTGCTACGAGTTAGGCTTCCTTCAGACGCAAACGCCCCCAGGAGCCATGCCAGTTCTGGCGACATCTGTTTTGGAAGCGCGATGTCTTTCTGGCAGCCATAAAGGGGAGAAGGGTCAAAGTCCAGTTCTACGTCTTCCCTAGACCATAGATCTGCGCCGAGCCGAATCGCAATGTGGTCTTCTTCTGTCAAGTCGCGGAGTGGTTTCCACTGGTACGTTTTTCCGTCGGCCACGCGAACACGATGGTTCGGCGTTCCCTCAATGGTGCGCCCATCGGTTAGCGAGACCTCGATGGTGGGCCGCACACCTCCATAGTAGAACTGATCAGCCGTACGTGCACCATTGATAGATCCGAGTTTAATGTCGCACGAGCGGAAGCTATCTGGTTCTTCACCTCGGTAGAAGTCTCGGATTGGTATCAATCCATTCTCTGTAGTGATGAGTGTATCCCCCGTCACACATTTCGAAATTGCCCCACTCACAAACGGCTGCACCGCGCCCATCATCTTGATGTGGCCGAGGTGGTGAATCGACCGCTCGCCGTTGTTTGGAGCAAATGCGCAGTCGAACACCGGTAGATGCTCGTCTTTCAGCTGCGGCGCGCCCTCGATCGTGTCGTGCTCGTCGATGTAGGCGATGATCGCCTCGATCTCGTTTTCGGAGTAGCCCAGGCGGTTCAGCGCCAGCGGCACGGTCTTATTCACGATCTTGAACATGCCCTCGCCATCGCCCGCGAGCAGCTTATACTTCACGAGCGCAATGTCCGGCTCAATGCCGGTGGTATCGCAATCCATGAAGAAGCCGATGGTGTTATGGCTAATGAATCCATTTGCCGTGTACGTGACATTGTCTGGCACGGATAGGTCATATGTGGGCTGTACACCTCCATCTTCATTGGCCTCCACTGTGTCGTAGAAGTACCCCATATAGCGAACAAGACGCTCATCACCGGTTTCTTCAAACACCTGCTCAAGACGTTGTCGGGGCACGGCATTGTGGCGACGCAGCGAAATAAGAACAGCGTTTCGATGGTCACTCCCTACAGGGACGAGTTCATCTACAAGTTCACGCGTAACATACACACGGTCTCCTTTCGCACTTCCATTCGTTATAGCAGTGCCGATACTTTCCTGCTTGCGGATACCGAAAAACCCAATTTGGGTACGGAAAGGGGCATTATAACTCCGATTCTTGAGACGCAAGATATAGGTTGTTCCTCCCCATCCGCCTTCATCCTGACGCGTACTGGTCGGATAGCCGAGCGCAAGTAACATCGAGCGCACTTCACTGGCAAAATCCTCAGAAGCCGTGCAGAGCGCAGGCACACCGGCTAAAAGTGTACCGTCGGCCTCAAATAGTCCTCGAAGAAACGCGCTGTAGATGGCTGGATCGTTCGTGTGAAGCAGTGAATCCGGAATATACGGCTGGTAGCCTTTACCAGAGTGATTGTCTTCTGGCAACAGTTTTTTGAACCCGCATGCTTCCCACCACATCACAAGAGGAACAGAATGGACCCCAACTTCCAAGTATCCTTTCTGCTCTTCCACGTACGTCTCAAGGTTGAAGAGGCTTTTTACCAACTCCGAGATATGCTCTACAACGTCTGCATCAGACTGATCGACACAGAAACGGAGTCCTTTAGCGTGCAGACTCCCGTCGCCCATGAAGTAACCAACTAACTCCGCAAGTTCGGGAGTGAATGTGCGAGGGGCAGTTGTCTCGTAATCTGCATTCCAGTGCAGGTCTCCGAGCGGCGGCAGACGGACACTATTGGGATCACCTACAAGCGTATTCATAGCCAACGGGACGATATCGCCTTCTTCAATAGCGTCGAACCGTTTCCACACCCAATGGCCCGTATTGGGATCAACTATCTTGATTTTATGCTTATGGGTGCCTTGGATCGTATAACCAGAGGAGGTCTGGATTTTGCGCGTAGGGGCTTCTCCATTAACGAAAAACTTTGTCGCTTCTCTTATCCCATCGTCGGTAAATACATCGAAGGACGTATCTTGCCACCGATCGCCATCCGTATTTCCAAGGGTTCGAAGTCGCACCATTCCGCGGCTGGTTGCAACAAGTGAGTTTTCAACAAGACAGCCCGTAGGTGCCAGTACCGTAGACTGCGCATTGCGATAGCCGTGGCGCTCGCCC
>CAZZCI010000319.1:0-3336 GCA_964653015.1 uncultured Rhodothermales bacterium | reverse complement strand
ATCAGGAGAGCTGTCGGTTAAGGCGTTATCCACTACCGTCACGACGCCTCACTGTCCGTTAGACTCGCGTGCTGCCAACTCCCCGCTGTAAAGCAAAAGCAGATTCAGACGCAAATATGCGTGCCTCCCCTCATCGGCTCATTTCTGTAGCACGGTCTTGGGCCCGGACTAACACATCCCGAAAATCTTCGACTTGTTCGCGCTCCGTAAAGCGCACCACAGATTGCAAATCACTTGCGGACGTATCCCCCAGTAGGATTCGAGCGGAAGGGCCATCGGGGTAAAAAACATGTAGGCAAATCGGTCGTCGATTCACTGTTACGAGGCTGCTGATCACCCTGCAAGCCCCAGCTCGGCCAGTTGCGTTCGCCTCTCCAGGTTTGTACGTTGCATTTGGGTTTGCATATAGCAGATCAGACGGCAGTGCATCCCTACATGTCAGCTCGCTCAGTTCACTCATCTGTTCGCATCGCCCATGCCGATCACTTCGTTCACGCCTGGCACCGTCGTATCCGCCCGCAATCGCCTCTGGCGCGTTGACCAGCAAGAGGGCAAGGTGCTCACGGCTACGCCCCTCGACGGCAGCCAAAACCGCACACGGCGCTTCTACTTGCCCGTTGAGCCCGTTGAGCGAGGCGAACTGGAGCGCCCCAATCAAAGCGTCGTTGGCACTATACAGGCGCAAGACCTGCTGCTTCGCGCCCATCGCCTCAGCATGCTGCACGGCACCGCTCCGCTGCTCAGTCTGCAACGCAGCCGCGTGATTCCGAAAAACTACCAGCTCGTGCCGGTTGCGATGGCGCTGGAGATGCAGCAGCGCGTGCGCATGCTCATCGCTGACGATGTCGGACTCGGCAAGACTATCGAGGCCGGACTCATTATCACCGAGCTGATGGCCCGCCAGCAAGCGTCTCGGGTGCTCATTGTCGTGCCTGCATCGCTGCGTGAGCAGTGGAAGGAGGCACTCACGTACTTCTTTCACTTGCCCGCTCGCATCATCTCCACGCGGCACCGGCGCACCATGGAGCGCGAACTGCCGGCGGGCGTGAGTCCCTGGGAGCAGTTTCCGGTGCTCATTACGTCGATTGACTACGCGAAGCAGCCCGCCATCAAGAATCAGATCCTGGAGCAGTCGTGGGACGTGGCGCTGTTCGACGAGGCGCACTTGGCCGCAAAGCCTCATGCCAGTCGGTCGGATACACAGGCAACCACCGAACGATGGGAGTTTGCACGCGCGATCGCTGAGAGCCCCGACATCCGCCACCTGCTTCTGCTCACAGCCACCCCACACAACGGGTATACCGACACGTTTGCCAGCCTGCTACGCTTGCTGGATGAGAACCTGGTTGGAGGCACTTTGCACAATCCGTCTATTCGGCGGTCGGTTGCACAGCGACATGTCTGCCAGCGTCGCCGCCAAGACGTGCAAGAGTGGTTTGGGGAAGCGGGAGAAACCAGTCCGTTCCCCGATCGCGACCAGGAAGAGGTCATTATTCCGCCTACGCAGTACGAGCGCGCCGCTATCGATGCCGTGGAGGCGTACGGCGAGCAGATCCTTGCCAGCGCCGAACACGGCGGCGCCCACTCGAAGACCCTCGCCAACTGGACGGTGCTCCACCTCCACAAGCGCGCTCTTAGTTCGCCCGCTGCCCTGCGAGCCTCGCTGGCCAATCGCAAGAAGAGCCTCACGCAGCGCGCCAAAGAAGAACTGGGGGTTGAGGTCGCAATCTCGGAGTCCGAGGCTAAAGCCACCGTGCTCGATGAGGACACTGGCGAGCGCCTCAACGACGAGGAAGCCGCCGAGCGCACCGAGCGCACGGTCTTCGGCGATCTGGAGGCGATTCGGAATGAACTCACCCATCTCGAATCCGCCATTGCTGAGGCCGACACGGTCACGCCCTCACGCGACAGCAAGCTGCGCGAGCTCACCCGCACGGTCTTGCCCAACCGCCTGCGCGACGATCCCAAGGTCATCGTGTTCACGCGCTACACCGACACGATGAATTATCTCGCCAAGGAGATTGCCAGCTCAAAGCGGCTGGGGGATACGGAGGTGTTTACTATCTACGGGCAGCTCTCGGAGACCAAGCGGCGTGAGGTCTTCCAGCAGTTCGATGCCGCCGATAAAGCGGTGCTCGTCGCCACAGATGCGATCTCCGAGGGCATCAACCTGCAGCATGCGGCCGGACAGGTCATCCATTACGAGCTGCCCTGGAATCCCAACCGGTTGGAGCAGCGCAACGGGCGCGTGGATCGCTTTGGGCAGCGCCGCGACACTGTCTACATCCGCACGATGGTGATGGACGAGACGCTCGATGCCAGCATCATGAAGGTGCTGGTGCGCAAAGCAGCCAAGATCCGCGCCGATTATGGGTTCTCACCGCCCTACTTCGGGGAAGACACCGACATCATGGAGCTGCTTGCTCAGCACGAAATTTCGCTCGGTCCAAAGCAGCTTACGCTTTTTGGGGACGGGGAGGCCGCGTCTGGAGATGGCCCGCCCGCTGAAGCTCCGGAGGATCCCTTCTCGACCGATACGCTCGACCGCATCAAAGGCGATAGCTTCTACGGACAGACCCACGTGCAACTGCCTGATATCGAAGAGCGGCTGCAGCGCACCGAGCGCACGATTGGATCGCCCGAACAGATTGAGCACTTCGTGCGGAGCGGACTCAGCCGGTTTGGGTGCCAGGTGAAAGAACGCGCCGATGGCACCCTCCGCATCAGCATAACGGATCCCGCACTGCGCGTGGAGTCGGTAGGCCGGGTGATTGAGCACGCCACGTTCGATCCCGAACAGGGGCTGGATGCGCCCGACATTACGGTGCTCGACCTCGGGCATCCGCTCGTACGGCAGTTGATCGATGTGGTGAAGCAGGATGCCTTCGAGGAGAACACCGATCACTACGGACGCACCGCCTACCGCGTGACGGAGTCGGCACCTGAGGTAACCGTGGTGGCGCATCTGCTGGCCCGCTATGCTACGGCGACCGACACAAACGCGCCCACCGCGGTGCTCGAAGAGCTGGTGCCCGTTGGCATTCCGGTGTACGGGGAGACGCCCCTGGACCCGGATACCGTCCAGAAGCTCATCGATAGTGGCCCCGCCCCTCAAGCACGCAGCGATAGCGAGGTAAAGGAGGTCTTGGATGACCTGGACACCTTTCACCCAGACGCCGACACCTACTTCGAGGATGCGCTCGAACAGCGGCGGCAGGCGCTTATCGACGAGCGCGCTGCCATGCACGACGAACTCAGCGACGATCCCGACGCGCCCGCCACCGCCTGGGCCAGCGGCCTCACCGACATCGCGCCGGGCCACTTCGACGTGCTCAC
>CAZZCI010000318.1:0-3340 GCA_964653015.1 uncultured Rhodothermales bacterium | reverse complement strand
GGGCGGGCAACCGAACAGAACCCGCTGTGCTTGCGTGTGAACGGAACCCGTGTTGCAAAGCGCACACGCCGGACGCTGCTTGTCCGCCCTGATGGGTAGCGTGCATAATAGGCGTGTTGCTTTTTCCCGTTGTTCTTCGCCACGCCCCGCGCCTCCCTATGGCTTCTTCGCTTCCGAACAAATCGCCTCTTGTGCAACAGCTTCACGCACTGGTAGAGTCGGCGTCGTGCCTACATACGATTGTGTTTGTGCCGCAGCGCCAGCTGGGGCGTGCGCTCGATGAGGCCCTGGCCCGCCATCATCCGCATGCGGGGGTGCAATGCATTACGCTAACCGCCTATGCCGAGCGCTTGGCCCGTGCCGCAATGCTGCAGGAATCGCGCATCCGACTTCCTAAAGGCGTAGACCAGATGCTCAGCGCCTATGCGGTAAATCAGTTGGATCCCGAACGGCAACACCACTTGTTACAGGGCAGCACCCCCGCCCGGCTGGCGCGCTCGCTCGCAAACACTTTTAGCTTGCTCCGTACGCACGGCGTTTCGCATGAGGCGTATCAGAGTGCGCTGGAGGCGATGGGCGATGCCGCTCCGCAGCAGCACGCCCAGGCGCACGCATACGCCCACTACGAAGAGGCGCTGCGCACCAACAACTATTACGACACCGCCGACGTATTGCGCCGGGCTGCCAGTCTGGTACGCAAGCAGACCGTCGTCGAGCCCAGACACGCGGCCTACGCCATTCTGGATGACGTGGAGGTGCCTGGATATGCACGGCAGTTGGTGAACGCACTGGCCGCAGCCAGCCCGCACCCGCTCTACCGATTCGGACAGGAGCACCCAACTAAACAGGCTCCAGTTTTGAGCGCCGCCAAGGTGTTTCCAGATGCTCCCGCTCCCACTCGTTCTGCAGCCGGCCCCACCGCACAGGCCGTCCATACGCTGACAGCAGCGCGCGCGGCGCAGAACGACGCCGCGACGGAGCCCGACTACGCTCGCGACCTCGCGTTTCGCACCACGGTGGGCCGCGCCGAAGAAGTGCGCACCGTCTTCCGCGATATCCAGGCGCGCGGCGTGTCGTTCGACCAGGTCGAGATTGCCTACACTACGCCCGACCCGTACCTGGCTATCATTGAACAGCAGGCCGAGCGACACGATGTGCCCGTCTCCCTCAGTTCGGGCCGCCACCTGCGCGAAACGCGTCCAGGCCAGGCACTCATCGCCTATCTCGACTGGCTGGCCGGACCGCAAGAAGCCGCGCCGTTCATCCACATGGTGCGCGCCGGACACCTTACGCTCCGCCGCACGGCGGGACTGGCCCTGTCGGATGCCGAAATTGCTACCTGGCTGGCCGAGCGGACCTACAAACCGGGGGCATCGAGCTTGCTGAAAGGCGTGGCGCGCCACATCGACCATGCCAAAGAGCAGGATTATGCCACGGATGCGCAGATTGTGCAATGGACGCGGCTTCACGAATCGCTTGAGGGGCTGCTTGGCGATCTGCCATCTGGGCCCTCCGACATCAAAACGGTGGCGCAGCACTGCGAGACGTTCCTGACGCAGTACGGCCCCACCGACAAACCGCGCGGATCCGCAGCAACGTTCGATGAGAAGGCACGTGGACGCATCTTGCAGTACCTGAACACGCTGCAGCGCGAGCAGGAGGGCGACCTATACAATGACAACACCAACCGCCTCGCCGACTACATCCGCACATGGGTGCGCGAAACGTTCGTGGGCGCGCAGCGTCCGCAGCCGGGCGAGGTGCATGTGGTGCCGCTTACCACCGTGGGCTATGCCGACCGCCCGCATCTGTACGTGGTGGGCATGGATGCGGAGAGCCTCTCCGTGACGCTCAACGACGATCCGCTCTTGAGCGATGCCGACCGCCGCCGCCTCAACGAACACGAGCAGATTACGCTGCCGCTCACCGCCAACCGGCGTCAGGAAGAGGACTGGCGGGTGCGGCAGGCGCTTCTGCGGCATCATGGCGATGCCACCTTCGTGATGCATCGGTTTGACGTGCGGAGCAGCGAGGAGCGCTTTCCCAGCACGCTCTATCTGCAACTGCGCACCCTGGCAGAGGCCGCGCTTTCAGACGCCAACGAGCACAACCATGCACTCACCGTGTCGGATGCGCAGGATACCCTCGACGCGCTTGATGCATGGGGCCTCACCAAAAAAGCACTGGCGGATGCAACACAGGGCACCGAATCGGCCACCGCCTACCTAACACGCACCGCCCCGCACATCCTGCATGGTCTTGATGCCGAAACCGCACGGGCCTCCGATGAGGTGACCGCCTACGACGGTGTGCTGCAGGACCCTCCATATCCCGAACTCGATCTGCTCGATTCCAACACCGACACCATCGCCTCCGCCTCGCGCCTAGAGATGTTTGCCCGCACGCCGTATCTCTACTTCGTAAAGTACGTGCTGGAGGCCGAGCCGCTCGACGAGCCGGCCCTCGACGACGAAGACTGGCTCGACGCGCTTACGCGTGGGACCATCTTGCACCGCACCTACGAGCTGTTCTTGAATCCCGACGAGGGAGGCCTCGGGCGCATGCCGATGCTCGACGATCAGGAAGCGCTTGAGGATGCATTTGAGGCTGCCTTTGAAGAAGCTACTCAGCAGCGCGGTACGCCGCCAAACGATCAGATAGAAGCTGCGGCGAAAGAGGGCCTACGTGCCGATGTGAACGCCTTCCTCCGCGCCGACGCCGCGCGCGGAGCCGACCATCCCGACCTGACGCCCGAGCGTTTTGAGTGGAGTTTCGGCAACCGTCCGCCCGACGAGCATCCCGAGGTCGAACTGGCCACCGAGCGCGGCACGTTGCGGCTGCGCGGGGCGGTGGATCGCATCGATGCGCTGAACGGAGAACTGCTCATCTGGGACTACAAGACGGGCGGGATGCGCAACTACGATCCGCTCGACGGGCTCCGCAATAAGCGCTGGTCGCTCCAGTGGATGCTCTACGCCCGGGCCGTCGAAGAGGCGCTGGGGGGCTCGGTCGCACGCTCGGGCTACTACTTTGCCACCGCCCGGCAGATGGGGCGCACCGTGTCGTATCCACCTGACAGCACCGGCGACAGCCACCCGGACACGTACCGCGAGGATCTGAATCGCATCCTGAACACGCTCTCCGAGATGGCGCGCCACGGCGTGTTTGTGCCCTCGGGCGATTCGCTGAAGCAGAGCGACTGGCGCTACAACTACACCCCGCTCGTGTACGACCGCCGCGCCCGCCGCGAGCAAATCCGCTCGAAGTCCTGGCCCGATGACCTCCCACACCTGCATCATGATTGATCGGACCGTAGGGACACGGCGCGCCGTGTCCCTAC
>CAZZCI010000317.1:0-3347 GCA_964653015.1 uncultured Rhodothermales bacterium | reverse complement strand
CGGTTTGGGTTTCGTGGGATGCGGCAGTACTTCCTGGCGCAGTCCACAGCGGGCAAACGGGTACTTATTTACGGGGCAAGCGACTCGGGGGCCTTGCTCCTGCGCGAGATTCGCCAAAACCCAGAACTCGACTACGACCCCATCGGCTTTGTAGACGATGATCCGATGCGCCAGGGGCAGCGTGTGCAAGGCATACCAGTCCTTGGGAATGGCAATAAGTTACCCGATTTGTGCGCGCGATACGACATCGATTTACTCATCGTGTCGCCACGCGCAATGACCGATGCGGAGCGCGCGCAGGCGCAGGCTGCCTGTGCTGCGGTAGATATTCCCTGCCGCGTCTTTGCCATGCGCCTCGCCCCAGCCCGCGGAACGTCCGCGTCGCTGGATATCTCTGAACCCTCTTCAATTTCCTCCTGAAGCAAAAAACTTTTGTTTTAGGACGTTAGCCAATCACATAATTTATGGATGCAAACGGACAACTTCCGACAACTGCCGCTTCGCTAACCAATGCGCTGACCGACAAATCAGCCACCATCGGGGTGATCGGACTTGGATACGTGGGGCTGCCGCTCGCTGTTGAGTATGCGGCGGCAGGGTTCCAAACTATTGGTATTGAACTCAATTCTGAGCGCACAGATCAGCTTAACCGGGGCGAGAACTACATCGATGACCTTGACGATGTGCAGGTCGCGGATCTGGTTGAGCAGGGCCTTCTGCAGGCAACAACCTCCTACGATGATGCGCCCGACATTGATGTCTTTTTTCTGTGTGTGCCGACTCCCGTTACCGAGCACAAAGAGCCCGATACCTCGTACATCGAATCGGCCACGGCATCCATTGCCGAGCATTTGCGTCCTGGACAGCTCATCATTCTCAAAAGCACAACCTACCCCGATACCACCGAAGGGGTCGTGCAGCCTATCTTAGAGAACGCTGCGCAGCCAAAAAATATCGAACTTGGAGACGACTACTTTCTCGCGTTCAGCCCCGAGCGTATCGATCCGGGGAACGAGGAGTTTACCACCGCAAACACGCCGGTTGTGGTAGGCGGGGTGACCGATGCCTGCACCGCAGTTGCTGAAAAAGCACTCCATGCCATCATTGAGCATGTGCATGTGGCTCCGTCGCCTAAGGTGGCGGAAATGGAGAAGCTGCTCGAAAATATCTTCCGCTCGGTGAACATCGCGCTCGTAAATGAGCTAGCCAAGCTGTGCGACCGAGTCGAGGAACTGTCGATATGGGATGTGATTGAAGCCGCGAAGACCAAGCCGTTTGGGTTTATGCCATTTTACCCAGGTCCAGGGCTCGGCGGCCATTGCATCCCGATCGACCCGTACTACCTGTCGTGGTTGGCACGCCGCTACGATTTTGAGACTAGCTTCATCACGCTTGCAGCGCGGGTCAACGAGAGCATGCCGTACTACGTGGCAGAAGCTGTCGTCGAGCAGATTGCACGGCAGCCCGTTGCGCTGTCGGGTGCAACCGTGCTGGTGCTTGGGGTGGCATTCAAGGGCAATGTTGATGATACGCGCCACTCGCCTGCTGAAACCGTCATTCGGCTCCTGCGCGAAAAGGGCGTAGAGCATGTAGCCTTTGTGGATCCACATGTGGATCACTTTGAGGTGCACACGGCCGATGGAGAAAAGAAAGCGGTAAAGAAAGAACGGCTTACCTCCGACGTGCTGGAAGCGTACAACGTGTCGGTTCTCATCACTGATCACGATGCCCTTGACATCGAAGCCATTGCAACCCATGCGCCGGCGATCGTCGATGCCCGCAACGCACTAGCCGATATCACCGACGAGCGCCGCTCTAAGATTCAGCTGATTGGTGGGGGCAATCAAAATGGACTGCAGGTTTCCCCACTGCATGCCAGTGATGGGCACTCTGGGCATCCATCCAACAAGGCAACGATCCAATAGCGCAACAACCGCATGGGGTGTGGGGTACATCATTTCCCATGAGCGCTTCGCGCGCCGTTTGTTTTCCATCGCATTGTTTTTGGCACTATGGCTTTGTTCTGGACGCTTTTGCTGCAATCGCCTCGGGAGGAATTCATTGTTGGTGCGCCTCCTTTGGGCATTGAGTGGTTAACGATTGCCAGTGTGATCGTGCCCGCCGTTTTGCTCGCTGTAATCATATATCTCGGTTCCGAAAAAGCGGTACACTAACCCTGCAAAGATGCTTTCGGTGTAGAGCAAAGCAGACGGAGAAGAGCGCTCATGGGTGCCGTATCTAACCGTACAGGCCCCCCGTTGGTATGAGCGTATCGTCTATGCCGCAACGCACTGATCTTGACCGTTGGCTTGCCGACCTGCGCAACGGAGAAGCACACTACACGCTCCTGGCAGTATGCCCCACCTCCGATGCGGTGCTGCGGGCTGCGCTGTCGGCGGCCTCCGATGCGCAGGCTCCTCTCCTTCTCGCAGCCACCCGCAACCAGGTGGATGTGGACGGCGGGTACACCGGATGGACCCCCACGTCTTTTGTCCAACGGGTGCGCGCGCTCCGTCAGCAGATGCCGCTGTCTCCTCCTGTCTTGTGTTGTCTGGATCATGGCGGACCGTGGTGTAAGGATGCCGAGCGCCGTGCTGGAGTCGATTGGGTCACGGCATACGAGGGCACACAAGCAACGCTTCGGGCAGGACTTGAGGCCGGATATCGCTACGCTCATATCGATACGACAGTAGACCCCCACCACGATGGTCCGCTACCGGTGGCTATCATGGTGAAGCGAGCCGCCATGCTTATCGAGTGGGCCGAGTCGTACCGAACGCGGCACGGACATCCGCCAATCACCTACGAGGTGGGTATTGAAGAGGAGGCGCCAGGCTCCTGGGGGGATCACCTCGAACGCCTCCAACAGTTCTTGGATCAACTCTATACGACATTGCCAGAGGCCCACTATCCGTCGTTTGTGGTGAGTGATGTCGGTACGTCGTTTGGCACGGGGGCGTTTGACGAAACCAAAGCACGCCGTGTGGTCGAACAGGTGGATACGTACGGAGCTCTCGTCAAATCACACTACAGCGACTTCGTGACGCCGCTTGACGGGTTTCCGCGAACCGGAATCGGGGGCGCTAACATTGGGCCCGGGCTTTCTGCAGTGGAATATGACGCACTCTGTGAGTTAGAAGAGTTGGCTCGTCGGCTCGATCGGACACCGCACTGGCATGACGCGCTGCGCCAGGCGCTTGTCGCGAGCGGACGGTGGCGCAAGTGGGTGGATACGGACGATGCACCGTTCGAAGCGTTACCGACCGCTACGCAGCGTATGCTTTTGAGTACGGGCAGCCGCTACGTGTGGACAGATCCTGACGTGCGGGCAGCCCGATCGGAGCTGT
>CAZZCI010000316.1:0-3367 GCA_964653015.1 uncultured Rhodothermales bacterium | reverse complement strand
CGAACAGCCGCTTCGGCAGTAGGGCCCGTCGTTTTGAAGGTGGCAGTCTGCCCGCCAATAAGCGCGCCGGGGCCATGCCCGGTATGCACAGTGGTGATGCCCTGATCGCGGACAAAACCGACCAGTTCTTCTTTGGCATTGTACGCATCAATGGCCCGCAATTCGGGCTGCATGGGCGCCGAGGTGTCGAGTTGGTCCTGGTCGGCGTCTACGTTATAGATGCCACTAAACCCCATGGTGCCCCGTGGATCGACAAGTCCAGGGGTAGCTACGGTTCCTTCGTGAACTGTGGCATTGGTCGGAATATCCACGGCATCGGCGGGCCCTACCTCAACGATGGTGTCGTCTTCGATTAGGACCACGCCATTGACAATCGGATCGCCAGTCATGGTGTGCACGGTATCGGCCTGAATGGCCACCTGTGCGGATGCAGGTGCAACAGCAAGGATACCAGCAAGCACACTGGCAAAGAAAAGGAAACTATATCGGTTTATCATGACAACAAGAGACTTCATAGAAAGCAGGAGGCAGTGGGAGGCGGTGAGTTACTGATGCACATCGTGCACATGCTGCATCACACCGTCGAAGACGCGAAATCCGCCGGTGAAGTACGAACGGTCGTCCTCGTTGCTACGGTCGTAGACGCGCACACCCTCAATCCACGTTTCGTTGACGTGGGTGTACGTGCTTAGCGGGTCGCCCGAGAGCAGAATGAAGTCGGCATCTTTGCCGGGCTCCAACGATCCGATGCGATCTTCGAGTCCCATTTGCCGGGCACCAGCCAACGTGAGCGACTCCAGCGCGGCGTCGCGGCTCATGCCTGCGCGCACCCCGATGGCAGCCGACCGCAAAAAGAGGCGCGAATCGGTGATGGGATCGTCGGTGTGGTATGCGACATCTACGCCGGCCTCATCGAGCACGCGTCCGTTCTTGAAGTACAGTTTGGCGGCTTCATGTTTGCCACCGGGCGAGTCGAGCGTGATGATGGATGCTGGAATGCCTGCTTCGGCGATTTCATCGGCTACGCGCCATCCTTCGCTTACATGGTGTAGTACGACCTCAAAGTCAAACTCGTCTTGCAAACGAAGCACCGTCATAATGTCGTCGTGACGATGCGTGTGAAAGTGCACAATGCGTTCGCCGTTGAGCACCTCCACCAGCGTTTCCATGCGCAGGTCGCGATCGGGGGATTCGCCGTTATCAAGCTGCTCGCGATACGCTTCGGCTTCTAAGAAAAGCGCGCGCGCATCGGCAGCGGCTTTTGCGCGCGTGCCAGGAAACGGCCCCGCATCGCGCTGTGGATTGGTGCCGTTGGCCATTTTCACACCGCCGCAAATATGCTCGTATGTGCTATCACACAACAGCAGTTCATCGATGGTGCCCCCGTGGCGTAGCTTTAGATATGTAGTTTGCCCACTCATCAGATGGCCCGACCCCGGCGTAATGTTGGCGGTGGTGATGCCACCGGCTCGCGCTCGCATGAGCCCTGAGTCGCGCACATTGATGCCATCAATGGAGCGTACGTCCGGATGCAGCGCTGCCGACCCATCGCCCCCTGACACGCCGCCGATGTGCGAATGCGTATCGACTAGCCCCGGCATGATGACCTGTCCCGAAGCATCCACCTCCACGGCGTTATCAGGCACCTCAACCGTACCCGATGTCCCTACAGCTACGATCTCGCCGTTATGGATAAGCACATCCCCCTGATCAATCGGCGCATCACTGATCGGATAGACCGTAGCGTCACGAAATACATGCGGCTGCTCTTGCGCCTGCAGTGTGTCTTGGGCAATCAGAGCTATAAGCCCCGTAGCCACCATGAGCATTATGCCGAACTGTTTGTTTATCATGAGCATGCTGATTGTCTAAACACAAGAAAAACGAAGCGCTTCCGGGCAATGCCGTTCGTATGTCTAAACGTAGGGATGGCACGACACAATCGCAATGAGATTGATGCAGGATCTGCCTACAACTCATAACATCGAATGTCCTGTTAGCCACGCTGCAGACTGCCAAACAGGAACGTGACAGGGTTTGTCAAGGTAGTATAGCATACATCAGCGCGCCTCCACCTTTCGTCTTCAATACAGCCTGGAAGCGCTTTCGTGTTCGTCTGTTCGTTCTCATTAAATGCTCTGTCTGGTATGCCCGATACATCCACCGCCCCGGCCCCCGATTCTGTTACCGAGCCCGAAGATTTTTTGCCCATTCAGGGTACCGACTACGTTGAGTTTTACGTCGGCAACGCACGTCAGTCGGCGTTTCATTATGCCTATTTATTTGGCTTCGATATTATTGGATACCGTGGTCCCGAAACGGGCCATCGGGAAGCGGCCAGCTACCTGCTTCAGCAGAACAAAATCCGCTTTGTGCTGACGACCGCCATGCAGCCCAGCTCGCCGATTGCTCAGCACGTGCACACGCATGGCGACGGCGTGCGCGACATTGCGCTGTGGGTTGATGACGCAGCAAACGCGTTCGAGGAAGCCACCTCGCGCGGGGCCGTACCTATTCGCGAGCCCGAAACGCTATCCGATGAGCACGGCACGGTTGTCCGCTCTGCCATTGGCACCTACGGCGACACCATCCACTCGTTTATCGAGCGCGACGATTACGACGGACTGTTCTTGCCTGGCTTTGAAGCCTGGGACTACCCTGATTGGGAGAAGCCGGGCCCCGTTGGCCTGAAGTATGTGGATCACTGCGTAGGCAACGTGCATCGTGGCGACATGGACAAGTACGTGCAGTACTACGCCGACACGATGGGCTTTTACAACATGCTGCAGTTCACCGATAAAGACATCTCGACGGAGTACTCCGCGCTGATGTCGAAGGTGATGGCCAACGGCAACGAGCGCATCAAATTCCCGATCAACGAGCCTGCCGACGGGAAGAAAAAGAGCCAGATCGAGGAGTATCTGGAGTTCTACAATGGCCCGGGGGTGCAGCATGTAGCGATGGCAACCGACGACATTATCAGCACGGTGGCGCAACTGCGCAAGCGCGGCGTGCAGTTTCTGGATATCCCCGATAACTACTATAACAAAGAGGTGCTGCGCGAGCGTGTAGGCGACATCGACGAGCAGATCGACCAGCTGCAGGCGCTTGATATCCTCGTAGACCGCGATCCGGAAGGCTACCTGCTGCAGATCTTTACCAAGCCGGTGCAAGACCGGCCAACGGTGTTCTACGAGATCATTCAGCGCAAAGGAGCCCGCACGTTTGGCGAAGGAAACTTCAAGGCGCTCTTTGAAGCGATCGAGCGCGAGCAAGACCGCCGCGGGAATTTGTAACGCGGGCTGCTCCAGAGAGCCCCACGCATCCATTTGTATTCTACACACTCACCCTCAATCAACATGCCTCA
>CAZZCI010000315.1:0-3374 GCA_964653015.1 uncultured Rhodothermales bacterium | reverse complement strand
AACGGGTTTACACCCATGGCATGCCAGGCAAACGCATACCGGTCGGCCCACTCCTGGATACGGGATTCCGTAGACCGGCCTGCTCCATGCCCGGCGCGGGTCTCCACGCGAATCAGGACTGGATTCGCTCCCGCGTGCTTATCCTGCAGCTCCGCCGCAAACTTGAACGAGTGGGCGGGCACGACCCGGTCGTCGTGGTCGGCGGTGGTGATGAGCGTCGACGGGTAGCGCGTGCCGGCCTCGACGTTATGCAGCGGCGAATAGCCAAGCAGATACTCGAACATCTCCTCGCTCTCTTCGGCGGTCCCGTAATCGTAGGCCCATCCGGCGCCAGCAGTAAACGTGTGGTAGCGCAGCATGTCGAGCACGCCCACGGCAGGAAACGCCACCTCAGCCAGATCCGGACGCTGTGTCATCACCGCGCCCACGAGGAGCCCGCCGTTCGATCCACCGGCAATAGCCAGGCGCTCGCTCGACGTGTAGTCGTTATCGATCAGGTACTCCCCGGCGGCGATGAAGTCGTCGAACACGTTCTGCTTGTTGGTGCGGATGCCCGCCTCGTGCCACGACTCGCCGTACTCCCCACCCCCGCGAATATTCGGCTGGGCGTAGATGCCGCCGTTATCGAGCCACAGCATGCGCTGGATGCCGAAAGACGGACGCAGGCTTACGTTAAAGCCTCCGTATCCATACAGATACGTGGGGTTCGTGCCGTCGAGTTCGGTGCCCTCCTTGTACGTGATGAACATCGGAATCTCGGTGCCGTCCTTGCTCTCGTAGAAGACCTGCTCGGTGACATAGGCGTCGGGATCCATCTCGATACCCGGCATCCAGAACTGCTTCGACGTGCCCTCTTCGATGTCGTACGCAAAGATGGTCGAGGGATACGTAAACGAGGTGAATGTGTAGTAGAGCGTGTCGGCGTCGCGATCGGCAGAGAACCCGCCTGCGGTGCCAATGCCGGGCAGCTCCACGTTGCGAATAAGCGTGCCGTCGTAGTCATACTGCTGCACCTCGGTCTGCACATCGATCAGGTAGCTGGCAAAGAGGGATCCGCCCGCGCTGCTTACACTGAGCACATGCTCCGTTTCGGGAATGACGTCGGTCCACTGCTCGGGCGTCGGATCGTTGATATCGGCGGCTACGAGGCGATAGTTGGGGGCATTCAGGTTGGTGCGGATGAGCAGTCGATCGCCATCGGTGTCGATGACGGTGTGATCGTTGTCGAAGTTATCCACGACCGGTTCGAGTGCGCCGTTGGGGTCCTCCAGGTCTTGCACGTAAAGCTCGTTGCCGGTCGTACTCTCCGCAGCGCTCACGATCAGAAAGCGTCCGTCTTCGGAGACGCGCCCCGATACATAGCGCCGGGGCGTCTCTTCGCCGCCAAACACGAGCGTGTCCTCAGACTGCGGCGTGCCGATCTCGTGGAAGTACAGTTTGTGCTGATCGGTCATGGCCGAGAGCTCACTGCCTTCGGGCGCCTCGTAGCTGCTGTAGTAGAACCCGTCGTTGCCGCGCCAGGAGAGACCCGAGAACTTGACATCAACCAGCGTATCGCCCACCTGCTCCAGCGACTCGGTATCGCGTACGATCACCTTGCGCCAGTCGGAGCCGCCTTCCGAGATTGAATAGGCTGCCAGGCTTCCGTCGTCGGTAAAGCTGGTGGTGGCGAGTGATGTGGTGCCGTCTTCAGAGAACGTATTCGGATCCAGAAAGACCTCGGCCTCCTCGCGCAGGTCATCGCCACGCAGCCCTTCAATGTTGGCTGTGCGGTAGAGTACGGACTGATCTTGCAGTCCGTCGTTCATCGAAAAGTAGTGGTAGTCGCCCTCAGCACGCGGTGCTGTTACGCGCTCGTAGTTCCAGGCCTCGGTGAGCTCCTCGCGGATCTGATCGCGAAACGGAATTGCGTCGAGCACGCCAAACGTGACTTCGTTTTGCGCCTCCACCCAGTCCGCGGTTTCATCGGAGGCGTCGTCTTCAAGCCAGCGGTACGGGTCTGCAACCTCCGTGCCGAAATAGGTATCGACGACATCGCCCTGGCGCGTGTCCGGATAGTCGGATACCTCGATGGCCTCCCATGGATCATTGGATGCTTCTTCGAAAGGTTCATCGTCGGGGGCATCGCAGCCTAACGCAAGCGCAAGAATGAGCACACTGGGTAGCAAAAGACGCATGGGGCGGACGGTTGACTTGATAGAAATAACACGTGCATATCATACGGATGCGGGTCGTAAGATGCACGTCGAAGCAGGGCGTAGCGTGCTGAATACCGTGGAGATGTACCGAACCGTTCGCATGATAGAATCAGTGGCTGTTCCGCTGCTCTACGAAGCGTCGGGGTCGTCTCTGTTTTCGGGTTTGCTATGGATCTGCTTGGCCCTTCGTGCGCGCACGCGCTCATCGTTTTTGAAAACAGGGACTGCGTAGTTGTAGGCAAGCGTAACGCCGATCGCGAACAATGCAGCGCCAATGCCCAGCAGAGCATCCAGGTAACGCGGACCGGCTAATGCCAGACGGATCATGACTGTAGCAACGGCAAACCCGGAGTTGCGAAAGACTACATAGTAGGCACTTCCGTACCGCAGCGATACCAGTACAATGAGCACATCGCTGAAGATAAAGACGGTGAAGATGGTCTCAAACAGCGGGTAGCTGGTGTTTCCCGTAAGAAGTTGATATCCCCCTATAGCAAGCACGATTCCAAATATAAGCAACAAGGCTGTTGCCAGTGTTTTCTTGGCATCCACAAACTGCCGGAGCTCATCGGTTGAGGACGTGATGTCTTGGTGCTTTTGAATAGCGTAAAACAGGCCAAGGAGGGCAAAGATGATGAGTGCGCCCACGGCATCAACCACCACAAGCTGCACAGCCTCAACAGCTTCGGGTTCATCAAGGCTCCATTCGATCGGCTCCTTTTCAAAGTTGACCAGTTCCTTGAATGACTGACGTAAGAGGATGAGAGAGAAAATTTTGAGTTGCTTGCCAGCCGTATCCGCTACGGAGGTAGCAAGCCCAAAGATGAGCCCGATCACCTCAAAGATCAGGAAGAGCGAGAACGCGACATCAATGGCGTAGAAATGATTGGTGGGAATCAGCGCAAGCATTCCGGTGTCGGGCAAAAGTCCCAAGCGGCTCAACTCAATGAGTCCGAGCGACAGAAAAAAGCTAACGATGAGCGTGGTGGCGATATGACGCTCGGTCGTCTGGCTCTCCCAGCGTGCTTCAAGTAGATCGTACACGTGGGCAATGCGTCGCTGCAACGAAACCATGAGGTAGATCGAGGCAGAGGAGAAATCACGAACAGCCTACCCACGGCAGGTAGCTCCTTCAAGTTTCGTTCATAGAGTCGGGGGCCGCATTTCCCACGGCAT
>CAZZCI010000314.1:1812-3390 GCA_964653015.1 uncultured Rhodothermales bacterium | reverse complement strand
GTGGTGCGGTGACGTTGACGCAGTGCAAACCGCCTCATGATTGTTCAATGAACAAATAACCTCGAAAATCGTGAAAGTGGGGCTAGTCTGTATTCCTACTAATCCAGACCTATTGATGCCTTCTTCCTCCATTGCTACGGCGCCGACCGGACGCGACTTACGCTTGGCGCTTGAAGACGAAACCACATATCCATATTCCCCTGAACATATAGAGGTCGTACAGACTCACATCTCCTATGTGGCGCTGGCGCCTCCATATGTGTACAAGATCAAAAAATCGGTAGACTTGGGGTTTCTGGATTTTTCGACGATCGAGAAGCGCCGTCATTTCTGTGAGGAGGAAATTCGCCTGAACGGACGTCTGTGCGGAGACATCTACGAAGGCGTGGTGCCCATCTCGGCAACACCCAACGGACTTCGTCTCGAAGACGACTCCAACATCGTAGATGTAGCGGTGAAGATGCGCATGCTGAATCCCGATCAGTTCATGGATGCGCGCTTACGAGCCGACCGATTGGAAAAAACAGACATCGACCGGGTCGTTACAACGCTGGCTGACTTCTACCGTGAACGGCCCTCGTCGCCAGCAATTGCTGAAAATGGACGTATCCCTAACATCTGGACCAACATTCGGGAAAACTTTGACCAGGCCGTTCCGCACCGTGGCGACCTTATTACGCGTCCAGCCTACGAGGCGTTGAAATATGCGGCCGAGCGGTTCATGGATCAGCATGCAGGGCTTCTGCATCGCCGCCGTGCTGAGGGACGCATTGTGGATGGCCATGGCGATTTGCGGTTGGAGCATGTGCACCTGAGCAACGAGCGTGTGTGCATTTACGATTGCATCGAGTTCACAACACGTTTTCGCCATATCGATATCGCCAGCGATGTGGCGTTTCTAGCCATGGAGCTCGATGTAAATGGCAAGCATGACCTGGCACGCTATTTCATGGAGGCGATGGCAGAGGCGCTCGACGATCCAGATCTGCTTCGTGTGGCGGACTTTTACAAGAGCTATCGAGCCTTCGTGCGCGGCAAAGTCAACGGTATGAAACTCGACGATGACGACATTACGGGCGAGGCGCGCACCACATGCATCCGCGACAGCCGTCACTTTTATCAGTGGGCGCTGCGTTACATGGCAGCCGGGTCGCGTCCCCTCGTGGTGGTGGTTATGGGACGCGCCGGAACGGGCAAGAGCACGCAGGCGCAGGCCCTCCACGATGCGCTAAGCTGGCCGGTGGTGTCCTCCGATACCACCCGAAAACAACTGGCCGACATTCCCCTGCATGAACGGCCCGATGCGGAAACGCGCGCTGCGCTCTATAGCACCGAAATGACAGAGCGTACCTACACCACCCTCCGTGAAGCCGCTATCGACCATGCCAAGCAAGGGCAAGGTACCATCTTGGATGCCACCTTCAGCCGAAAGACCCAACGCGATGCGCTTCGAACGCATCTGGCCGAGCATAACATTCCGCATGTGCTGGTTGAGCTTACGGCGTCTGACGATGCGCTGAAGCAACGCCTGGGAGAGCGCTCGGCGCAAGATCACGTGGTATCGGATGCGCGGGCCGA
>CAZZCI010000314.1:0-1712 GCA_964653015.1 uncultured Rhodothermales bacterium | reverse complement strand
GCTTGCTTCCTGGGCGGCCCATACCTCTAACTCCGGATCGCCTTTGGTGCGCACCTCAATGTCGAGCGCCTCCTCGTTAGGCGTAAGGGTAAGCGCCATTACGTTTTGGTAGTGACTGCGGTCAAGCCCTTCGGCAATGCGTAGGAGAGCGGCTAATTGGAGCACGCGCTGTTGGTTCTTCGGTACCAGCCGCCCATAGTGTGGATGTGAAGGCAACGGGGGCTCCGACCGGTGATAGCGAGCCACAAGCGAAATAAGATCCACCTCACCGTTGTAAAAGCCGCGCAAGTCGGCATGACGAATTAGGTAGCGCGAGTGCAGGTGGTGGTCAGAGTGGCTGATGTAGTAGCCTATGTCATGCAGCAACGCCGCGTACTCTAAAAGCTCCCGATCGGTGGAAGGCCCCTCGTACCACGGCTGGCACAGGTCAAACAAAAACAAAGCGGTAGAGGCTACATGCTGGGCGTGTTGCTCATCCCATCCAAAGCGGAACCCAACTTCATAGATGCTGCGGCGGCGTACATCGGCGTACGGAGCAATGCGACGCAGCCGCTTGTGGTTTTCCTGAATAAACTGTACCACCATGCCCTCGCGCAGTGCGTGTGCCGACACGTGGATTTCTTGGAAGTCGTGCGCATCGAGCAGCACATCGAGCAGCACCGCTCCGGCTCCCACCTGACCGACGCGCTTCAGGGCTACGGCAGGAAGCGCTTCCCGCTCTTCCGCAGACGTATCCATAATAAAGCGCAGCGTGTCGCGGAAGGGCTGAATAGGTACATCCACCTCGAAAACAGAGGTATCGGCCTGGTTGTGGCGGTCTAGGCACACGCGTGCCAGGCTTTTCACCGTGCCCGACGAGCCCACAAGCGATACCACGCCGTACTCACGGATCGCTTCGAGCACCGGCTCCATTTCGGTTTGGAAGTGAGAGCGAAGCGCTTCCTCATCTGCATCCGACATAGGGTCGCTAGAAACAAACATCTCGGTCATTCGAGCAGCGCCCAGCTTTAGACTTGTGGCGTAGTGTACAGTATCGCCCGTACACACGATAAACTCAACGGAGCCGCCGCCAATATCTACCACAACGGAAGGTACCCGCAGGTCAACGGCCCGCCGCACGCCCTCGTAAATCAGATGCGCCTCTTGGGCACCACTAATCGGGTCGATGCGCAGTCCAATTTCGTTCCGTACACGCTCGATAAACGTGCCTCCGTTAGACGCTTCGCGGATTGCACTGGTAGCACAAGCAAAGAACGACCGGGCGCCCCATCCTTGAGACAGCAAGTAAATGCGCTTTAGCGCCTTCATGCCGCGCTCCATAGCTGCCTCGGTGAGACGACCCTCCGCCAGTCCGTCTTCGCCAAGGCGAACCATTTCTTTCATGCGATCAACGACTTTGAAGCTCCCGTTGGAATAGGCATCCACAATGATCGCATGAAACGAGTTGGTCCCTAAGTCGATCACGCACACGCGAAGCGGAGAGGGGGCCGATTGGGTCTCGTACGTGGTGTGGGGCACATACGGGCAAGCCGTGCGTGAAGACGAACCGGTCATGAATAGAAGAGGACTGCTGCAAAAGGAATAAACACACATCTGCTGTACAGAAATGCTAAACCGCGCTAAAAGTTACACCCGGTCTTTGGTAATGTTGTTTAGAATAGGTTTTCACTCTCCAAGGAAACTGACACGTTATACCGCTAAGTGAGCCCACA
>CAZZCI010000313.1:0-3400 GCA_964653015.1 uncultured Rhodothermales bacterium | reverse complement strand
AGGTCGCTTTCTTGGATGCCACGCGCTTCGGCACAGGGCTTGCACACGACAAATTCAGCGAGCGCATCGTTTTCGAGGAGCGCATTAAGCACATCGCGTACCGGAGGCAACCCCGGCGCTTTCAGTTCAGCCAAGTTCGCATGACGCGGACTGCCCAGGTAGGTGGCCTCTTGCATCGCAAAAAATGCCACCTTATTTCCTTGGCTCATCGCTCCTTTCGCAGCTACAAACGGAAGCACAGTTTTGGTTGTGTTCTCAGGTCCTACCGTTGTGATAATATGCATGGTTGCAGGGGCTTGGTCAATAGGAATGTAAGTAACTCGTACGCACCACTCCATGAGCAGTGCACGGGGTTGCCATCTCGTTACGAAGCAGATACGATCCGTCCGAGGATGCGCAGTAAGCCGTTGATATTTCAAGAGCGTAGCGTATCCGCTAGCAAACGCTGCAACGGCTCATTATTCGTCGGGTTTAGGCGGGCCACTGTATCCGAACCGTCCCTATATTTGTTCTTGTACGCATGTCCAAAGACACTCTTGTTGTAGCCGGTGGTGGCGGAGGCGACGCGCTGGCTGCATTAATGATCGCTCGCACGCTCCACCTCGATCCCGCTCGTACAGCCTATGCTACCATTGTGTGGGAACGCACAATGTACGATGCCCAGCCGGGGCCACGAAGCCCCGAAGACTTTTCTGATATCGAATCCGTTGGGCAGTATAACCACCGAATCGGCCCAGACAGCGCCCTGGTGCCGCCCTCTCAAACATTCGTACCGCGGCTGGCCGAAGCGTTCGGCGTGCGCTATTACCTAATGGATATTGCACGGGGGGCGCAGTATGTGCAACAGCAAATTGCCGAACTGCACACCCGACTCGACTTCAACACCATTTTGGTTGTGGATGTGGGCGGCGACATCCTTGCCCGAGGCGACGAGCCCAATCTGCGCAGCCCCACCGCCGATAGCCTCACCCTTGCTGGCATGCACAATGCTCCCGCTGACGTGTATGTGGCAGTAAGCGGACTCGGTTTAGATGGAGAACTGACTGAAGAGGATCTGGCTGATGTGGAGCGTGATCTATCAGTAGACACCACGTATGCGGCTCCGACGGCCATTCCTTCTGAGGTCGCTGCCGATTATATCGACGTGTTTCAGTGGCTGCCCTCCGAGGTGTCGGGCATGACGTGCGCTGCTGCGCTTGGATACCGAGGCACCGCCGAAATTAGAAGCAGTGGACTTCGTATTGATCTGTCGGACGATAGCCCACGCATTCGCATCTACACGTACAAGGACGTGCTGCAGCGCAATGCGGTGGCGCAGGCGGCACTGGAAACGACCTCACTCCATGAAGCCGCAGAGGTCGTTTCGTCGTTTGGGCTCACGCCCGAGATGACGTACGAGCGCCGTTCAGCGGAGCGTCTTGCCAAACAGGTCGAGGCTAAAAACGGATCGTATACGCCCGATGCGTGGGCCGCCGAGTTGGAGCGCTACGGGGCCTCGGTGCAAGAAGACAATGTATCGTACCTAAGCGCTCGCCGTATTGCACGGGTGCTGGGCCTCGACCGGTCGCGGCTCGATCAGTTCACAACGTATTTGGCGGATACCTATCCTGATCGATTCGAGCCTCCGGTGTGGGTGTGTTGATGTTTCCGATTAAGCAAGAGATCTATGTGGATGCTTCTGGGCAGAGCGGTTGGAGATGTCTGCTGTCTCTGCTTGCGCTACCGCACGGATTACATCGACCACACTGTCGGGCGTCACGGAGATCGAGTCGATGCCGGCCTCCACAAGAAAAGCCGCAAAGTCCGGGTAGTCGCTCGGCGCCTGCCCACATAGCCCGATGGGCCGACCTGCAGCGTGTGCTCGCTCAATCACATCGGCGATCATCTGCTTGACAGACGGTTGCTGTTCGTCGAACAGGTTCGCAAGACGGCCTGCGTCGCGATCAATGCCCAGCACAAGCTGCGTGAGGTCGTTGGACCCGATGGAGAATCCGTCGAACCGTTCGGCAAAGTCGCGGGCCTGAACGACGTTTGACGGCAGTTCGGCCATCACGTAAACCTGTAGGTCGTTCTGACCGCGCACAAGCCCCTCCTCGGCCATCACGGCAAGCACCTTGTCGGCTTCTTCGGGCGTTCGGCAGAACGGAATCATCACCACCACATTTGTAAAGCCCATCTCCTCGCGGACCCGGCGGATTGCCGCGCATTCGAGCGCAAAGCCCGCCCGGTACTCTTCATGGTAGTACCGAGACGCACCCCGCCATCCGAGCATCGGGTTGTCTTCTACCGGCTCGAACGCCTTGCCGCCAATCAGGTCTGCATACTCGTTTGTCTTGAAGTCGCTCGTGCGCACGATCACTGGTTCAGGATACTGCGACGCGGCAATGGTGGCGATGCCGCGTGCCATGCGATCAACGAAGTACTCGCGCTTGTCGCTAAAGCCCTGGGTGAGCCGCTCGATTTCGTCACGCACCGCGTCATCCTCCAGGTCGTCAAACTGCACCAGCGCCATGGGGTGGATCTGGATGACGTTATTGACGATGTACTCAATCCGCGCAAGACCTACGCCGCGCACGGGAAGGCGCCACCACCGCAGTGCGCCTGCAGGACTGGCAATGTTCAGCATGATGCGCGTCTGCACCTCTGGCAGATTCTCCAGGTCAACCTCCGTCACCTCAAAGTCCAGCACGCCATCGTACACATAGCCGGTGTCGCCTTCGGCACAAGAGAGCGTTACCTCCTGATCATCACGCAGCGTGTCCATGGCATTGCCCGTGCCAACGATAGCAGGAATGCCCAGCTCGCGGCTTACGATTGCAGCGTGGGAGGTACGTCCGCCATGGTCAGTAATGATGCCGCCTGCCTTCTTCATAATCGGCCCCCAGTCGGGATCCGTCATTGACGTTACCAGGATGCTCCCCTCTTCAAACGCATCAATGTTGTCTACGCTTTCGATCACACTGGTGCGTCCCGTCGCGATGGATTGGCCGATGCTAAGGCCTGTGACCAGAGGATTGGCTGAGGCCTTGAGTTGGTATGATTTGATGGTGTTCTCGCCCACGCGGGACTGCACCGTCTCGGGGCGGGCCTGTACGATGAAGAGTTTCTCGCTTTCGCTATCGCGCGCCCACTCGATGTCCATGGGCCGGTCGTAGTGCGCTTCAATGAGCTGCCCCCAGCGCGCCAGCTGTAGCGTTTCCGTATCCGTTAGTACGAAGTTAGCTCGTTCCTCTCGGGTTGTCTTGACAGTGCGCGTGGGCGTATCCGCATCGTCGGTAAACACCATCTTTTCTTGTTGCGTGCCGCGTTGCTTACCGATGATAGGGATACAGGCCTCGTCCTCCAGCAACGGCTTGTACACCATGTACTGGTCTGGGGTGATGGAGCCTTTCACGACCGG
>CAZZCI010000312.1:0-3433 GCA_964653015.1 uncultured Rhodothermales bacterium | reverse complement strand
CTAGGGCTGAGGGGGGCATGTCACCCCTACTTGCGCTCTCGTCGCGACGGCCCAATTCGGCGTAACGCCCCGGGTGGCGGTTTGAGGACGCTGGAGCGTTCCACTGGATCGTCGCAGCAGGTGTGGCCATGGGTCATGCCGCTGGTGCATCGATACGAGAGACATACGATACCATTCAGGTGGCATACTGCACCGCGCAATGCACTGCGAGAGAAACGTTAGCACACGACATCTTCAAACGCCGCATCCAGGCTTGCATGTCGGTTTGTCCAGTCGTACGGGGTGCTGATGGTGCGCAGCGTCCCCGGAGGCAGTGGACGCGCATCGCCTTGAAGTAGAGCAGCGCACAGGTCGATGGCATCGGTCGAGGTATCGTAGAGCGTGGGCGCGTGCAGCAGCGGCTGATGGAGGCGGTTGGGGATGAGTTCGGGATAACTCAGGCGGTTCGGAAGTACCGGATGGCATCCGCAGTGAATGGCCTCCATCACGGCTATGCCGAAAAACTCGTGGTGGGCTGTAGAGAGCACAATATCGGCGCGATGCAGCAGTTCAGCGTATACATCGGCATCCTCTACAAATCCGATGTGGAGCAGCCGGTCGGCAAACCGTGTGCGCAGTGCCTCTATGGCTTCGGGGGGCTGCTGGGCGGCGCGTCCGGTAATGATGAGGTGGAAGTCGAGCCCACGCCCATCGAGCGCGGTAACGAGGTGTAGCAGTCCTTCAGGATTCTTGTCGAAGGCCCAGCGCTGGTTCCAGAGTAGCACAGGAGGGCTGTTTGCGGGGCGTGCAGAGAGGGGCCCGAAGCGCTTCAGGTTGATGCCCAGATGATGCACGGCGCTCTTTTGGGCGATGGTGTCGAGACGGGGGGTAGGTGACGCTTCTGGGAAACGCTGCAGGAAGGGGGGCAACGCATTCAGAAACGAGCTGCGATGAAACGACGAGTTAAACCAGCACGCATCGGCAGCCAGAGCCGAGCGGTAGTTCATGAGCGCATAGGTGCGCGGCGCTGGCGCATCGTCGGGACGCGGGTAGGTGAGTTGGTTCTCGTGAAAGTATAGCACCACGGGCGTGTTAGCCAGTGCCGGACGGATCAGGCCCAGGAACGTGGGCAGATCCAATAGGCTAGAGGCCAGTATAACATCGGGCATGCCGTGTCTTTCAAGGGCGGTGCGTGCCTGCTCAGCCAACGATACCGCTGCTGCATCCATGCGCCAGCGCCAGTAGCGTCCGGGCAGCGTGCAGAAGGTGTACGTATGGCTTGAGTGGTGGCGCAATCCGTCGAGGAAGTGGCGATGCGAACCACTATACCACGGCTCCACAACCAGGATATTCATGCCGTGGGTGGACCGTTATTAGCTGAGCCGATTGGCTAGAGCTTCATCTTCTTCTTTTGTGGCAGGGCGCACAATAGCGATGGCCCGTATTTGCAGTGCTTCACGCAGCTTCGGGTCGCGCACCTCCTCGGGCGTGATGAACTCTTCCTCACCCGGTCCAATAGTGATGACGCGCGAAGCCATGGCGACCTGCGCAGCCGTGGTTCCAGTGTTCTTGATAAGCATGCCGCGGCGGTCACGATCAGCCATAGGAAAAAGGCAAAGCGTTGCTTCGGGAGGGTGGCGAAAGCGTCCGAAATGGATTTCATTCGGACTATAGTATATCATACAGGGTGCAGAACTGCAGGCGAAGGAGTCGAAATAATTGCAGAATTGAAAAAGCGCGCTACCGCGGAGGGGGAAACGATGATACGACTGCGCAAACATAGTAATGCGATAGGGCAGGCGGTGCTATCGTTGCTGTATCCACCACAATGCATGGGATGCGGACAGCGTGTGGCCGGGCCCAAGGTACCGATCTGTCCGCAATGTGTGGCAAGCGTAGAGCGTGCCACCGCTGCCAATGTGCACAAGCGGTTAGAGCGATTGGAGCAGGCTGCGGTCATTACTGAAGCCCGCAGTCTGTGGGTGTTTGATGCGAAGGGGGCACTGCAATCGGTTCAACATGCGCTCAAGTACGAGGGACAGCCTCAGGTGGGCCATACCCTGGGGAGGTGGATGGCAGGCGTTCTTCCGATGCACTGGCACCCCGATGGGTTGGTCCCGGTGCCGCTTCATCGTCAGCGGTGGCTGGAGCGGGGCTATAATCAGAGCATGCAACTGGCCCGAGGCTTGAGCACGGCTACCGGAATCCCAGCCTGTGCGGATGTACTACAGCGCACCCGGCCCACGCGGTCGCAAACCGGCTTGGAGCGCACAGCTCGTTGGAAGAACGTAGCACGGGCGTTTGAGGTGGTACGCCCCGAACGGGTGGCTGAGCAGACGTATGTTGTCATTGACGATGTGCTCACCACCGGATCTACCGCCGCCGCGTCAGCACAGGCGCTCATCGATGCCGGGGCCGCTCGCGTGTATCTGTGCACGCTGGGGATGGCCCGCACATAGCTGCGGGAAGAGGCCGATGCACATCAGGTGTGCGTATGCACCACGCTGTTCTCCTCAAAGAACGGATTGGGCGCGTAGTCATCAGCAGCAGGATCGTTTGCCCACGTCTCGTGGTCAATGCGATAGCGAAACTCGTAGGTGTTATCTGGTTCGAGGGAGATGCCAGCCTTCCACACATCGCGTGTCTTAACATACTCCATAGGCAGCTCGCTGGCGTCCCAGTCGTTAAAACTCCCCGCTACAGCCGCATGCTCGTCCACCCAGTCGCCGGGCAACTCAAACGTAACTCGGACTACCGTTTTGTATTCGCGTTTTTTGATCATTGAACAGCAAAAGAGGATTGTCGAAATAGTGCGGCTCCCTAAACACGCCAATACGAAGAATGTGCGCCCTCAATCCATCTAAAAGCGCTTCCCTTCATGTGATTGTCATGGTTTGCCTTAATCCGAAACAGCGCGACAAGTCGCAACCATGCCTCCTAACACCATGCTGTGCAGGCGCATAGCGGTATTTAGCGGGAGCGGACGAATTGAAAAATCGCGCAGGGTATCGGACGTTTCATGCTCTTTTAGCTCATGTTGGATGCGAGGAAGGGCCTCTTTGAATGCCGCATACTGCGGAGGAGGACCGCCAATGGGTGTGTCGGAGTCAATCACAAACAAAGGCACTTCAGTAACCACTGAGAGGGGCGAGCCCCCAAGCCGATCCACAAACTCCATCGAGCTATCCAGAAAGCGGCTGGCCATCTCCGGATCGTTTTGTGCGTTGAAATACGCTCGCATTCCGGTACCACTGGGTGTTGTGGCAAAGCCAGGACCGATCCAGAAAAACCCCTTCTCCCCCTGTCGATTGTGGTCATGCGGAGGCAACCCGGCAGCGTCCGATTCCTTCCGATACAGCGTCTGCAGAGCGTCGGTGCGATATCCCCAGTGTGGATGGATGAGCAGTAGGGTGCCGGCTGCTACCCCCATACCGTGAGCGCTCAAATGCGCATC
>CAZZCI010000311.1:0-3455 GCA_964653015.1 uncultured Rhodothermales bacterium | reverse complement strand
CAGCGCCGCGTCGGTCGCAAGCTCCCTCCTCGCGATGACAATGTTGGACCCTAACAATCACGTGTGACACGGTACTACCAGCCGGGATGACTTTCTGTATCGGTAGAACGATCGCTGGGGAGTTCGGGCAGCTCTTCAGGAACGTTCACATTGGGCATCCCATCAGGTAAACCATCAGGCCCGTCCCCAGGATCGGTAGTGTCTGGAAGGAACGCCTCCCAGTCAGCAGCCCCCGGGAAAAAGTCGTACAGGTCGTCGGTATCGCCCACGTAGGCGGCGGTGTGGTCCCAGGCGGTGGGAAGCGCCTCACGCACCGGCTCATAAAACGCCGACTCGTCCTGCACATCGGGGTTAGGCCACCCGGCATGCGCCAACAGCACAAAAATACCACTCAGCACCAGCACCATCTTGATCGCTGCCAGCGCACTCCCCAGTGCTTTGTTCAAAATGCCAAGCCGGAACGCCTTGATGAGGTGTTCTAAGAAGCGCGTTGCCAAGATCAACAGCACATGCACCGCCACAAAGATCCCGGCGAACGCAATCAACTCGCCCACCGAGGCGCTAATCTCAAACGCCGAGGCCACCTGCGCGCCCAGCGGACGCATATAGAGCACGGCCAACACAAAGGCCAGAATCAGCCCCACTAAGCTGGTTACCTGCCGGATGCCGCCCACCATAAACCCGCGTACCAGCGCGGCAGCCAGGGCCAGCAAAATAATGCCATCAAGAAACGTCATGGCGCCACCATTTGGATGTATACCTGGATGTTACTCCATCAGCTTTGACTTAACCACCTGCTGCACGCGTCCGCCATCTACGCGTCCGCGCAGCTTGCCCATCGCCTTTCCCATCACTGGCCCCATATCGGCCATGGAGGAGGCGCCGACCTCTTCGATGATCGCATCGATGGTGGCCTCCAGCTCGTCGTCGGTAAGCGGATCGGGGAGGTAGGACTGTAGAATCTCCAGCTCTTCTTGCTCCTTCTGGACCAGATCGTCGCGCCCCCCGGCCTCAAACTGTTCGATCGAGTCTTTGCGCTGCTTGGCTTCTTTACGGATCACGGATAGCACCGCTTGCTCAGACAACGCCGTTTCGTCGTCGGCGCTTTCACGACTGTCAATCTGCTTGTTCTGCAGCGCCGCTCGTAGCGACCGCAACGTGCGAAGGCGCACTTTGTCGCGAGCGCGCATGGCGTCTTTGATGTCGTCGGTGATTTGGTCGAGCATAGAAGAGGAGATCCAGTATGTGCATGAGAATCGACAGTCTGTACGTGCATAATTGCACGGATATATTGGATGCGCAACCCCATCCGTTGTTCACGCCCCCGCCTCAATATCGCGTGCATTAAGCCACGCGCCCACTTCCGACCGTACTGCCGACGCATCTGACTCGTGAAGCACAGCGTGGGCCATCTCTTCAGCCTCGGCCCGCTCGATCTGAGAAACCACGCGCCGTACGGTGGCAAAGAAGGGCGGTGCCATACTCAACGCACGCACACCGAGTCCGATGAGCACGGGAACAGCGGTTGGGTCCGCCGCCATTTCGCCGCACACGCTCACCGGGCACCCTTCTGCCTGCCCCGCCTGCACTGTGCGGCGAATCAGGTCGAGCACCACCGGGTGCATCGCATCGGCGTGGTGGGCTACACGAGCGTTGCTCCGGTCAGCGGCCAGCGTGTACTGTGTCAGGTCGTTGGTGCCAAGCGCTAAAAAGTCGGAGATGCGGGCAAAGCGCTCGGCCTGCCAGGCCACAGCGGGCACCTCCACCATGACCCCAACCTGCAGCCTATCGGTCCCATGGGGCAGCTCCATCGAGGCCGCAGTCGTCGCAATCATACGCCGCATGGCCTTAACCTCAGCCATCGTTGTTACCATGGGCAGAAGCAAACGCACCGAACGCGTTTGTGCTACGCGCAATACCGCCCGCAATTGCGGACGTACCAGATCGGGCCGGTCGAGCAGCACTCGAATCCCTCGCCACCCCAAAAACGGATTGCTTTCGTGCGCTTGCAGCGGTTGCATTTTGTCGCCGCCCACATCGAGGAGGCGAATGGTGAGCGGCTGGGTGGCCTGCAGCGCCTGGGCGGCTGCGGTGTATTGTTCGTACTGGGCCGCCTCTTTCACGCGCATCCGCGACTGCATCAGAAACAGCATTTCGGTGCGCATGAGCCCAATACCGTCTGCGTTGTGGGCAGACAGCATCTCATACTGATCGGGAAACTCAACGTTAGCCAGCATCTGGATGCGTGTGCCATCGGCGGTGCGCATCGGGACGGCGTCCACCTCGGACGGCGGTTCCTCCGTTTGCTGCTGCGCAGCCTGATAGGCAGCACGGGTATCAGCATTGGGGCGTACGACAACATCGCCGGTATCGCCATTCACAAGCAGCCAATCGCGCGGTTTTACGTGAGCCATCAGATTGCGAGCGCCAACCACGGTGGGCAACTCCAGCGCCCGTGCGATGAGCGCCGCATGCGAGGTGGGGCCGCCTGTGCTGCATACACAGCCTAACACGTTGCGCTGGCTAAAGCGAACCACATCGGCAGCGGTAAGCATGGAGGCCACCACAATGCCCCGCTCGCCCTCGGCAGCGGGAAGCGGCGTGTGGTTGAGGGCGCGAAGCAGGCGCTGCTCGGTGTCGCGCAAGTCAGCGGCACGGTCTTGTAGATACGCCGTGTCGCTCGATTCGAGGCGCGTGCGGTATTGCTCCAACACAGCATGCACGGCAGCCGTGGCATCCATCTGCTCCTGCTCGATGCGCTTCATAACAGCCTGGAGCAGTGCATCGTCTCGCAAGATCATCGCCTGCGCATCAAAGATCGCGGCACTTTCCGATCCGATCTTGGCGTTGGCCAGATCCACCACAGCCTGCACATCGCGCAGCGCACTCTGCACCGCCTTCTTGAAGCGCTGTTGCTCGGCCTCAACCTGATCGTCGGCAATCATTGCTTCGTTGATAGCAGCCGTACGCGGCTCTAACATCCAGGCGGGTCCTAAGACCGTGCCCGGCGCCGCTGCATACCCCGATACGTGTACCTCGCCCAACGGTCCGTCGTGCTCTGAAGTGCTCATGATGACTCGCTGGCCGATTCGTCAGTGGGCTGCTCTCCAAACCCGCGATCGAATAACGCTTTGAGCGCGGCAAGGGCGTCCTCTTCATCGGGGCCGTCGGCACGCAGCGTAAGCTCTGCTCCTTGCTCGGCCGCCAACGTCATCACGCCAATGACGCTTTTGCCGTTGATCTCGTAGGCCCCTCGCTGGATATGAATCTCAGAGTCAAACTTAGACGCGGTTCGCACAATGATTGACGCCGGACGTGTGTGGATGCCTGCACGGTTTTGGACGGTCACTGTGACTTCAGTCATGGGCAAGTCGGCGGGGCTACATGAAATCGATGAGGGGGCGTCGGAGCAGAGGGCTGCAGCACGCCACGCGCTGGAGGCGTACGCGGGCTCC
>CAZZCI010000310.1:2020-3461 GCA_964653015.1 uncultured Rhodothermales bacterium | reverse complement strand
CCGCTCTGCGTAATGGTAATCAGTGGATACCCATTGGTGTAGGCCCGCTTGATGGCACGAGCAATGATTTCGCCAACGACCGATCCCATCGACCCGCCAATGAACGAAAAGTCCATCGCAGCAATGGAGGTCATGTGGCCTCCAATCGGACCGGTTGCCGCCTGTACAGCTTCGTTCTGTCCCGTTTTTTCCTGCGCCTTTTCCAAGCGTTGCGTGTAGGGTTTCCGATCCTCAAAATCGAGCACATCGGTAGAGTACAGATCGGTGTCGTGCAGGGTATACGAATCGTCATCGAACAGCACATCAAAATACCGGTGGCTGTTCATGCCAAAGTGGTACCCCGAGCCAGGAAAGACCAACAGGTTATCTTCTACCTCGCGACGGTTGACGATCTCTCCAGTTTTGGGGCATTTCACCCACTGACCCTTTGGAACGTCGTTTTGATCGTCGCGCTTGGTGAGAATACCCGCTCGTTTACGGCGAAACCAGGACATGGTGGGACAACGTGAGTGAGTAGGACGGAACGTAGGGAGGATGTACAATGAGGTAGTATACAACCCAGCACGGGTTGTGTCTACTCTGACACCCAGGCTTTATACCGTTTTAGCGGTTGGGGTGCCCTGAAACGCTTTCAAGTATGTCGGTTCCACAGTTTGCGGATCTGCAGTGAGTCCCTCAGCCAACAGCGTGGCTCCCAGTGCGGCAATGTGCTGGGCCGAAAGTCTTCGATGTTCAGTGGACACACATCGGATTTGCATCTTTCTATCTTCGAGTGCATGGGCCACCTTATCCGCGCCCGGCGCCGTCACCCATACCGTCTCGTCCTCATGAGAATGCAACACGTCAGCAACTAAGGCATCGACATGGTACGGTGCAGCAGCAGCGGTTTCAGTCCATCCTTCGTCGGTACGAGCGTGCACCGCAGCAAACACGTCGTTACGGCGAGCATCCAGGGCTGCAATTACCAGATCTCCGGGAGCTGTCCAGGGCGCAAGCGCGTGGGTGGCAGCGGTAAGCGTAGGCACCTGTACAATCGGGAGTCCACGCGCCATGGCAAATCCTTTGGCTGTGCTCATGCCGATGCGAAGGCCAGTGTATGATCCTGGTCCTGCAGAGACGGCCACCCCCTCAACGTCGCACGGCTCTATGGCGGCGTGAGCCAGGGTCTCTTGCATAAGCGGCATAAGCCGAGCCGCATGTACACGGGCTCGATGGATGTGCGCTTCGGCCCGGCACTGGCCGTCGTGCCATACCGCCACGCTACAGGTGGTATCGGCCGTTTCAAGAGCAAGCAAGGTCATTGGGCAAATGGCAAGAAACAAAAACAGATACGTTGGACATCTACCCGGAGGCAGCACGCCATTTCCCCGATTCAATCTCGGGCGCCTGACGTACCGGACCGTTATACCAATACACCCAGGCCCGTATGTCCATCGGTTGT
>CAZZCI010000310.1:0-1920 GCA_964653015.1 uncultured Rhodothermales bacterium | reverse complement strand
GTGGGCGGCACCTCAAACTCGGTGTGCCTCCAGTCGCCGCTGCCGTCGCCTACCGGACGGTAGTGTTCACGGTACCACTCCGGACGGTCGGCTATGTCGGTGAGCGCTTCAACAACAGCGTCCACATCGGCTCGGGTGTTGTAGAGGCCAAACGAGATGCGCACCATGCCGGGTTGCTCGCGCGGTCCACACGTATCCGCACAGGAGGTGGGGGCAACGCCCTGTGCGTCGGCAATACCTAACAATTGACGCACAAACGGCTGGGCGCAAAAGCACTCGTTGCGCACAGCAATCCCGTAGTAGTCGTTCAAGATAGCCGTCACCAGCCCATGAGGCAGCGCATCCAGATTGAACGTGATAACGCCTATGCGCTCGGCCACTTCCAACCGATGAGATCCGTAGATGGTAAGGTCGGGGATCTGATTGAGCCGGCTTAACGCATACTGCGTGAGAGCTTGCTCATCGGCTTCCACAACATCCATACCCACACGCTGAAGGATGTGAAGCGTAGCGCCTAATAGCAACGCTCCGGGTAAATTGGGCGTACCCGCTTCCTCTCGCTCGGGTAGGCGGTCGGTGACCTCGTACCGTTGCGCATCCACAAACTCTACGATGCCTCCGCCTACCATTTCGGGCTCATGGCCGTCGAACAGTTCCTTACGTGCCACGATGACGCCGGGGCTCCCCGGTGCGTAGATTTTATGTCCGCTAAGGCAGATTACATCAAGGGTATCGTTGGATCCAGGCCCATTCACAGTAAGCGGCAGGTGGGCTGCTGATTGTGCGGCATCGACCACACACAACGCGCCCACTTCATGCGCAAGCGTTGCGATTTCATGGACCGGATTCACCACACCGGTTACGTTCGAGGCGGCGGTTACCGCTACATAGTTCAACCGCTCGGCATGCTCGTGGATTGCGCTACGCAGGGCCTGCATATCAACCCGGCCGGCATTGCCATCAGGGTCAACCTCTAGCGGCACATGCACTACGTCATCCATGTGCTTGCGATGAGGCAAATCGTTCGCGTGGTGCTCCATGAGCGTGGTAATGGCTACCCTGCGCTCCGGACGTTGTGCGGCAAGTACACGAGCCATTCGGTTGAGTCCGCCCGTGACGCCGGTACCACAAAAGATGGCGGTGTATGAGGGTGGGGCTCCTACAAACTGACGCACGGTTTCATGAGCCTGCTCATACGCCTCGGTCATGATGCGGGCCCCGTGGTGCAGGTGCGAGTGCGTGTTGGCATAATGCTGCATGGCTTCGTGCACAACAGCCTCTGCTCCTTCAAAGCGCAGGTTCGATGCCGCGCTATCCAGGTAGATACGTGGGCCAGTAGTGCCATCAGCGCGCGGGTAGCAGGTTGTGCATCCAATAAACTGATCGCGCAGCGCTTCCAACTGCTGCATGCGAACAGCGCGCGGAGCGGGGGAGGTGGTAGGCGCATCGAGCGTTTGCGACATAACACGGCTGGCATATTAGGCGAAACGGGTACTGGATTACCCCAATGTATGGAGTTCTAACGACTTTTGCAGCCCTCTGGAGGCGAAGTTTGCATCCGCTTTTCGGATGTGTTCTATTGCAAGCAGCGACTCATCCCAATCTATTCAATTTGATTCTGCGCATGACCAGTGCCGTGCTTTCTTTTGTTCGCCGTTCCGCATTAGCGGGGGCTGCCATTACCGTACTGATGCTTGCCTTCGTTAGCACACCGCCGTCTGCTGACGCTCAGGGCCTGTGGCTTTCTCCTTACAAAGCTGCCCAGGTCGGCGTAGAAGTTGTACGTCCAGATATGAAAGATATAGACGGGCTTTCTGCAGGCTACTTCTTTACGGGCATGGTACCCCTTACAGCCGGTACTCAATTTGTGACTGAGATTCCTGTGTCCCATATCAACGCCTCTGAGTTTGGATCCACCAC
>CAZZCI010000309.1:0-3471 GCA_964653015.1 uncultured Rhodothermales bacterium | reverse complement strand
CGATCTCATGCCGTTGATTGGGCAGCTACATCCGGTCTGGCAGCAATGAGATTGCACCCCAGGAGCACTTCCTCCCTGCGGTCGGGGCGCTTCGCTCCGCTCGCAATGACAAGGACGTGAGTTAGTTCTGGGTGCGTTAGAGGGTACATGTGTTACCCGAAGATTGACCTATGACAGAGCAATAGTGCTGTGTTACAGGTCAATGTTGGAGTTCAGGGGAAGTGACAGCCTGACCAATGATAATAACAAAACACCTGTCATGGTGAACGAGGGCCGACGGAGGAGGCCCATGTAGCCGCCGAATGGCATTCGGTGGAACCATCTCCTCGACGTTCAACATCTACTGCCCAACTAACAGCCCTGCCCATTTCGGGGGATATCTTTACTCACTGCGTTCGTCAGTCCCAGACCTGATCCGGGATCTCGCTTCGCTCGTGTCACACGTCAATTATAGAATAGAAAAGAGGGGGAAACAAAAATGAGGCACCGACCTCGGGGGGGAGGGAAGGTCGGCGCCTCGAGGGGAAGCGGCACGGTCTGTAGCAGACCGTGTCTTAATTTCAGTCGCCTAAACAGCAGGCAATAAGACAAGGTTTCGGGTTCACCCAATTTGAACTACGTTCTTGCATCTCGTTCACAAAGCGAACAACTTCTGTAAAGAGCACCGGCTCCTGCGTAACGTCTGATGGGCCCGTGGGTTAATAGTCCGCATACCACCCGGTAGAGAAACACCTTCGTAAGGGGAGCGTGCATGCACTTCCCGCACCGCCTCGGATGTAACGCATCTGTTCGGTTATTCTCCCTTTGTTCAATCCTCGATTTATGACTACCCTACATTCTTTTTTCCGTCCTGTTAGCTTGCTTGGCGGCCTACTTGCGGCTGTTTTGCTGCTAGCCGGATGCGAAGATCTTGACACAGCGAACAACAGCGCCGATAACGGCACACCGTACACTGTCGAAGCAGACATAGACGATGATGATATTGCGGTAATCGTATCTTCAGACTTTGGCGCCGATACGCTAACGGTGCAAGCATTTGAGCAACAAATGCAAATGGCCATGCAAGGCATGCCCCCCGACCAGCAAGATCCAGAGCAGATAGCGGCTCTCCACCAAAACACTATAGAACAGCAGGTGGTCAACCATATCCTGCTCGGTGAAATTGATGATCGTGGCGTAGAAGCGGACGAGGCAGAGATCGATGCCATGCTCGACCAGCAGCGTGCGCAATATCCAAGTGAAGAAGACTTTGAAGACGCTCTTGCACAAGCTGGCATGACCGAGGCCGACTTGCGTGAGTCTATGTCTGATCAAGTCCGTGTGCAGACCCTGCTCGACGACCTTACCGCTGACATGCCAGAACCGTCAGAGGAAGAGATTGAAGCCTATGCTCAAGAGCAACGCCAAGTTGGCGCCCGTCACATCCTCATTGAAGTTGGCCCGGATGCCGACGACGAGACGGTTGAAGACGCACGCCAGCGCGCACAAGATCTGATTGACCGGATTAACGACGGCGAAGACTTCGCTGAGTTGGCTCGTGAGTATAGCGAGGGCCCAAGTGGCGACCAGGGCGGCGACCTCGGCATGTTCGGGCGTAACCAAATGGTTGAGCCCTTCGCCGATGCCGTCTTTGACGATCTCTCCGAAGAAGGCGACCTAACCCAGGAGCCTGTACGCACAGACTTTGGCTTTCACGTCATTGAACTGACCGACGCCGGCGAGCCCCTGCCTGCCGACGAAGCACAAGAAGCGCTCACGCAAACCGACCGTCAAGACGCTTACGAAGGTGCTGTTGACGAGTTGATGGAGCAAGCCACTGTGCGTATCAACCCGAATGTGGTCGAAATGGGAAACGGTGAAGACGACGCCTAACCCCCTTTACTCGGCGGACTCAATTCCGCCCGTAGCTAACGAGGTCGGCCTTCCCGATGAAGGCGATGACGCGTTAGCCCGACGTATCATCTCAACGTGCGGTATGCCCGCTTCGGTGAAACGCTTCTCTGTAGAAGCAAAGCCGAAGCGGGCATAGTACGTTTCAAGGTGATCTTGGGCGTGGATCTTCTGCGTGGTAAACCCAGCTTGCACCGCCTCACAAATCGTATAGCGCACCAACGCCTCTCCAATGCCTTGTCCCCGGTGCGACGTACGCACAGCAAATCGCTCTAGCTTGGCAACCAACACCTCATCATGTGGCACTGTACGCCACCGAGCTGTACCCACGGCCGCTCCATCATCTGTACGAGCGATTACATGACGTGCCGTAGCATCGTGGCCATCCCACTCCTCTTCCGGCGGACAACCCTGCTCCTCAATAAAAACCGCACGACGAATTGAACGGGCCGCTTCAAAATCGGCTTCGCTCTCTACTGGGGCAATCGTCATAGTATAATAGCGTTATTTGAAGTCATGTACACAGTGCATGGCTTCAACCTATCGGCTGCGGGCGTGCTCCCAGAATCAGCATTCTCACACTCTGCATGCCTCCCTCCCCCCCTCATCACATACAGTTCACTACATAGTCACAAGCTTATGTAGAATAAGTCTAAATAAGCCTGTATGTTGCAAAAGCAATGATGTGAGCAGTCCCACCCCGCGCTCACCACGTTCTCACCTAATTACCTACGTTGTTTTCGTTTTATCACTTGGTTCCCCATGAGACTTCAGAGACACACTCCCCTATACGCGTGGAAAGCCCTTGCTGTCACCATAGCATTGGTGATCGGATGGGCTGGGGTCGGCAGTTCGGGCTTTTCCGCGTATGCCCAATCTAACACCGTTCTTGAAGGCACTGTAGAGGCCGAAGATGGAACGCCCCTTACTGGCGCCAACGTCGTTGCTCTGTCTGAAGACGACGATCGTACCCAAGGCACAGCGACCAACGCCGACGGAGCCTTTCAGCTTCAGATAGCCCCCGGCACGTATACGATTGAAGTATCTGTCGTTGGGTTTGAGCCCATCACAGATACTGTAACGTTAGAGGCGGGCCAAACCGAAACGCGCACCTTTACGCTGACGGAGTCGGCTGTTGGCTTGTCTGAAATACTCGTACGACGCACCTCGCTCACCGGAGGCTTGCAACGTATTGACAACATTCCAGGATCAGCTCAATACATTGGCCCGCAAGAGCTTAGCGTCCACGAATACACCGACATCCATCGTCTGCTTGATGGTGTCCCCGGGGTGTACACAACCGAGGAAGAGGGATACGGACTGCGTCCAAACATCGGGATGCGTGGGACGGGCACCTCGCGGACATCGAAAATCACTGTCATGGAAGATGGTGTGCTCGCTGCTCCTGCTCCATACTCTGCCCCCGCCGCATACTACTTCCCCACCATGGGACGCGCCCACGCTGTGGAAATCCGAAAAGGGTCTAGCCAAATCAAAACGGGCCCTTACACCACAGGCGGAGCGCTTAACTTCATCTCGACCCCGATCCCCGAAGAGTTCAGTGGCCGCGTAAATGCGATG
>CAZZCI010000308.1:1782-3485 GCA_964653015.1 uncultured Rhodothermales bacterium | reverse complement strand
TTCTACATTACGACGTAGCCAACTCGGTTTCGACGTGCTCTTTCGTCGTCTTGAAGTTCAATTCCGGCCAGTTTTCCATCATGCGCTCCAGACGCCACGTGCTTACCCCCAAGTACGCCAACGCACCACTGGCATCATGAAACAGATTGTTGATCTGATCCGACTCATACGCCTCCACAATTGTCGGCTCGCCTTCAATCCAGCGGCAGCAGGTGTAGTTGACGCCCGAGAGCCGCGCATCCACATTGTACTCGTCTTCGAGCCGGGCCAGCACCACATCGAACTGCAACTCGCCCACCGCACCCAGGATGTAGTCGTTGCCGCGTAGCGGACGAAACACCTGAATAGCGCCTTCTTCGCTCAACTGCGTAAGGCCTTTGCCCAGATGCTTCGCCCGGAATGGATCTTCGAGGTGCACCTTCCGGAAGTGCTCCGGGGCAAAGCTCGGCACGCCGGTAAACTGCACCGGATCGCCCTCACAAAGCGAATCACCTATCTTGAGCGTGCCGTGGTTCATGATGCCGATGATGTCACCGGGCCAGGCGCGCTCTACGCCCTCGCGGTCTTGCGCCATGAACGCCGTCGCGTTGTTAAGGCGCATGGTATCGCCACTCTGCGAATGCGTCACGGTCATGCCGCGCTCAAACTGCCCCGAGCATACCCGCACGAACGCCATGCGGTCGTGGTGGCGCGGATCCATGTTCGCCTGAATCTTGAACACCACGCCCGAGAACTCCTCTTCGTTGGGATCGATGTCACGCGTGGTGGTGGGGCGCGGCTGGGGCGGCGGGGCAATATCGACAAACGTGTCGAGCATATCGCCCACGCCGAAGTTGCTGAGCGCACTACCAAAGAATACCGGGGTCTGGATGCCGTCGCGGTAGCGCTGCAGGTCCAGGCTGTTTCCGGCCTCGCGCACCAATTCCACATCAAAGCGCAACTCCTCGGCCTGATCGTCGAGGATGTCGTCGAGGCGCTCGTCGTCGAGGCTGTCAATATCGATGCGGGCATGCTCGCCCTGCATATCGGCGTGGGAGAAGAGGTGCAGCTCGTCTTCGTACAGATTGTACGTGCCGCGGAAGCGATCGCCCATGCCGATGGGCCACGACAGCGGCACGGTCTCCAGCGCCAGCGTCTCCTCGATGTCGGACAGGATCTCCAGCGGCGGCAGTCCGAAGCGGTCGAGCTTGTTTACGAACGTGATGATGGGGATGTCGCGTAGGCGGCAGACCTCCATTAGCTTGCGGGTTTGCTGCTCCACCCCACTGGCCACATCGAGCACCATAATCACGCTGTCCACCGCCGTCAGCACACGGTAGGTGTCCTCCGAGAAATCGCGGTGGCCCGGCGTATCAAGCAGGTTCAGCGCAAAGCCGCGGTGCTGAAACTGCATGACCGATGACGTGACCGAGATGCCACGTTCCTGCTCCATCGACATCCAGTCGCTGCGGGCATGGCGGTTGGCCTTGCGCGCTTTGATCTCGCCGGCCTCGTGGATGGCACCGCCTTTTAGCAGCAGCTTTTCAGTGAGCGTGGTCTTACCGGCATCGGGGTGACTGATGATGGCAAAGGTACGCCGACGGCCCACTTCTTCGCGATGCTTTCGTTCTGAAACCGAAGTCGCCACAACTACACAGGGGGTTCATGAGAGAGTATCATAGATGCAGAACGACACCCTTTACCTATATCCCATTCTACAAGGA
>CAZZCI010000308.1:0-1682 GCA_964653015.1 uncultured Rhodothermales bacterium | reverse complement strand
ATATCCCATTCTACAAGGAGCGGAATTAAGCGGTTAGAGAAAAGGTGCTGTTGCCGCAGTATAGCAAAACGCGATCAGCATGCGAAAAGTTTTTGTCTGCTGCCGCAAAGAAGTTGACAAAGAGGTGAGGGGCTTACGGATTTTGGGAGACGCTGAGACGCGTGTTTCGTGTCGAATGAGAGCGCACCAAAGCTCCAGGCCTAATCACAGGACGAGCCATGGCGAATATCCAGCCCGCGCACCCCAATCTCGCTGACTGGAACGCGTCCCTCAAACGGCACCCAATACAATCCGGCGCTCTCGCCGGTGCGCAGGGTATGCGGCGGCACAGTGCCCTGGGCCTCGCCTTCAATTGGTTCGATGGTGTCGGTGCGCTCCGCTGGACGAAATATCGCTGTAAAGGCGTAGCAGATGGACTCATCGGTGTGGTTTTGCACGCGCATCACCACCCCGCTTTGGTCGGCCTGTGCTTCAGGATAGTACAGGTAGGAGAGCGCAACGCCCACCTCCTCGTAGATGGGTACCCACGCATCCTCATGCCAGGCCTGCGTAGTATCGGGCGCTGTCGTGTCGGCAGCCAGCGATCCGGGCGTGGTGGCATGCAGCGGCGCATCCGCCCACCCAAAGAGGACGAGGCAGCACAACACCATGCTATATCGCACAGGCATGATCATCGAGAGAAGGCGGCACGGTGACAGGCACGCGATCGGGGTCGATCCAGCCACGCAGGCGGTAGACCACGTATCCCACATACTCATGGATGGCCCCGGTGCTCCGCGCCAGCGCCTCTGCACTCGGCACCACATCGAACACGGATCGGGGTCCGTCGGTGATGTGATAGTCGATGGCGGCAGGCACTGCAGGCACATTCGCACTGCAAAACACCGCCAGCGCCCGACGCATGTGCAACGCCGAGGTCACCAGCAGGACCCGCTCCATGTCGTGCTGACGAATCAGGTCAGCGGTATGGCGTGCGTTTTCGTAGGTGGTGGCGCTTTCGGGCTCCATCCAGATGGCTTCTTCGGGCACGCCCCACTGCATGAGCAGGTCGCGCATGGCGTGCGCCTCGGGCGGCGTATCGGTGTGCCACGGGAGGGTGCCGCCGCTCACAAGAATGCGCGGAGCCCGTTCAGCTTGGTACAGCCGCGCCGCATGCAGCACCCGATCGGCAGCGGTGTTGAGGTGCGGATACACACGCGGCGGCACGGCGGGACTTACTCCACCGCCCAGCACGACAATGACATCGGCCTCGGGGAGCTCCGTCGAAGCCACCGGCGGATACAACCGCTCCAGACGATGTTGCATCCAGTCGGCTGTGATTGGCAGCGCTGGAATTACGATAATGGCCACGCCCAGAGCGGCAATGGCCTGCCCAGCGCGCGCCCACCGCCAGGTGAGCGCCCACCCTGCAGCCCCTACGAGCAACCCCAGCACCAACGGGTGCAACAACAGACTCAAGAGCTTGGAGAGAAACACGGACATCGCATTGGCGCCAGATGAAGAAGAGCATGCCCCACGCGAGGACACGCCGGGGGCATTCGACTGTAGACTCGAAGCCGTCCGCTCGGGTTTTGTTCGAGGGGTGGTTGGAGGCAGCGTTCAGCGGCAGTCCAAAAGGGGAGCCGAACAGCGGGGTGATCTTATTGTGCACGCCGTACTCTCGTCGCGATGCTCTGCGTCGC
>CAZZCI010000307.1:0-3506 GCA_964653015.1 uncultured Rhodothermales bacterium | reverse complement strand
AGCCCGCATAGATGCAAATGAGCGGCGGTTTGACGATGATTGTCCGCGTCCGATCTCGTCACCCTCCGGTCGTGCATAAACCCCCCGGGGTCCGACGACATCCGCTAACTCGTTGACTCTACACTGCATATCCATAAAAACTGGAGTGTGGCACAATGGTTGTGGGTGCCGTTTTTCCGAAAATCGCCCGAGGCCGACGACACATCGGCCTTCAGCGGCGCTGAGCAGGGGGGCACGTTAGCACGTGGGCGAGAGGCGCACCTCCACATCCCACGCAGTACCCAGCGCCGAAATAAGATCCTGTTCGGTGTCGGTGATGGGGCCATCGGCGCGGGCCATGCAGTAGATATCGTCGAGCACCGCCAGGCGTTGCACATCGGGCAGCGCCTCCTTGAGGGTGGCCACCACCTCTTGGATGAGCGACTCGTCCGCCTCGGCATAGAGCCGGAGCGTGGTACGAATGATCTCATTCAACCGCTCGTCGTCGAGGTCGGTATGCCAGGGCTTTAAGCGACGGCGCAGCATATCCACCTCATCGGTATTGAGCTCGTCGTTGCCGCCGTGGGCCACGGCAATGAACAGAAACGCCAGCTCGTGGATGAGGCTCCAGTCGTCGTCTACACGCTGCACTTCTGCCGAGGTGCTGCTTACCAGCGCATCCCCCAGTGCCTTGTGGCCCCAGGCATCGGCCACATGAGCGATGAGGCCCTGCTCCTGCTGTAGGAGCACGCCATCGGCCTCGGCAATGTCTACGAGGCCCTCCAGAATATCGCCATGATGGTCGGCGCTTAGCGTGTTCGAAAGCCGCTCCACCGCCTCCATGACCGCTTCGTTGGGTGTGTCCGTATCCGCCAGCAGCGTGGCCGCCTCCATAAGCGTTTCGCGCGTGTCGAGGCCATACCCGGCGGTCCAGGGCGCAAGCGCTTGCTGCACCGACGACGCCTCGGCCTCCGACAACTGCTGGTCGATGCCATAGGCCGTGGCCATGTAAATCAGCGCGATGTCGTGGGCGGGGGTCCAGTCGGCAGTAGGAGGCATAGGAACAACACGTTAAGCGGCAGGGGCAGTGGATGCAACCGAACGGAGCAGCGCAGCCAGTTCTTGGTCTACGTGGCTCCATCCGCCTTCATCATACCAATCAAGCAACTCCTTTACAATGACCATCTTGTCCTTTCCATCGGCATTTAACCGATCGTAAACGGCCTGCCCCGCTTCGGGACGCGGCCCCCAGGTGCCCAGCACGGTGCCGCCTGCATCCAGCACAGCCAGTTTGGGAATGCTACGCGACCCGTCGGTGAGGAAGCGGTCCATCACATCCAGGTTGTCATCGCGCAGGAGGATGCGCAGGGTGCTCTGGGGATGCGCCTGGGCGGCCTCGGCAATGACGGGGAGCGAAAAAGCGGAATCGCCACACCAGGGCTCGGTAAGCACCATCCAGGTCAGATCGGTATCCACCCCGTCGAGCGCATCGCGGAGGTCGTCGGAGAGGCTGTACGTGTCGTGCACCCCGGCCTGTCGCTCGTAATTGTAGTTCAGATAGTGCTGCATCCGCCGGTCGTCGGCGTCAGCATCATCGGGGAGCCGGGCCGTGCGCTCCGTCTCCCAGTGGGTGTGATACGCATCGTACGAAAGACCATCGCGATGCATGCGATCCAGATCAACCGTTTCGGTGGACAGGTCGGCGTCGGTCGTGCTCATGGGAGATTTTGGTTTGTAAAGGAAACAATACAGTGGAATGACACGGTTTCCGCTGAACTTGGTGCCGCAACCGACGCGGGCGTTACGGTTGCCAGCAGGACGTTGCGTAGCAGGTTCGAGGTGAGCACACGCTCTCCGAAACGTAACATCATGTCCACACATGGCTATTTGAACCGAGCTGCCCAAAAAGAGTGGACAGCGTGGGTCTTCCTCGTTATATTGTAATAACAGTAGCGGATAGAGGCGCTATGTGATACTGCCAAGAGACATGACCCCTTCGATTGGGGCGTCGCCTTGTCATTGCAAAGCGAGGTCATCGCACGGCTCCCTCCTCGCGATGACAATTTCGGACCATACCATTCAGGTGTGACAGACCACCACCCATTGAACCGCTACCGCAACCGTAACTGTTTTCTACCTACCCCACCGTGGCCTATGCGTATGACTCGCTTCATTGGTGCACTCCTTTTAAGCCTCCTGATTCTTGCTCTTGGGTGCGATTTTGATAGCTCCGCTCTTGAAGACGACCGGGCTGGCTCAATTGAGGACGCCACCATCTACGAGATGTTCATTCCCGATTTCTCTGAAGAAGGTACCTTTCAAGGCGCCATAGACCGCTTCGATCATCTTGAGGCGCTCGGCATCAACACCATCTGGCTAATGCCCATTCACCCGATTGGTGAAGAGCGCTCCAAAGGCGAATTGGGCTCGCCGTACTCCATTCGCGATTTCCGCGCCGTAAACCCCAACTACGGTACTGAAGAGGACTTTCAGGCGTTTGTGGAGGCCGCCAACGACCGGGGCATGCGCGTCATTATGGATCTTGTTGCCAATCATACGGCTTGGGACCACGCCTGGACGGACGAGCATCCTGAGTGGTATGTTGACGGCCCCGTCGACGGCTTCTCCATTCCGGTCATGGATGGCGACACCACCGATTGGACCGATGTGGTGCAACTCGATTACGATCAGCCGGAGTTGCGTGAGGAGATGATCGATATGATGCAGTACTGGGTCGAAGAGTTTGGCGTAGATGGCTACCGCGCTGATGTGGCTGCGCTTGTGCCGTACGACTTTTGGAGCGATGCCATCGACTCGCTCGAAGCCGTCCAAGACCCAGTCTTCATGCTAGCCGAGGCCGATGAGCCCGAAATGCACGAGGTGGGCTTCGACCTAACGTACGCCTGGCCCTCGTACAGTCAACTGGTGGCCACCTGGACAGAAGGCGCGCCGGTATCCGAGTACACCCAAATGGTGGAGACGGTGCAAGAGGAGCTTCCCGATGGCGCACTGCGCATGCGCTTCACAACCAACCACGACGAAACTGCCTGGGATGCCCCGCCCCCGGTCTTGTTCGATGGGCACAGCGGATCGGAAGCAGCCTTTGTGCTCGCGAACGCCATGCCAGGGGTCCCTCTTATTTATAACGGCCAAGAACTGGGGGTGGATGAGCCCATCCCATTTTTCGAGGCCACGCCGTATGACTGGGATGCCGACGCCACCATGATGGATTTCTATACGTCGTTCATGTCGCTTTACACGCAAAGCACGGCACTGCGGCACGGCGACATGGACGTGCTGACTCCCGATGCCGAAGATGCTGTCCTCATTCGGCGCACGACCGAGCACGACGACCTGATCATCGCCGTCAATGTACGGGATAGGGAGGTCGAGATCGCGATTCCTGAAGGCGCGCAACCGCACACCTGGACCGAGGTCTTCCCAGGCTTCGGCGCCACCGAGTTTAACGCTCCCGATGCGCCCGCTACCCTCCAACTGGATGCGTACGAGTACCGCATGTTCATTCC
>CAZZCI010000306.1:0-3519 GCA_964653015.1 uncultured Rhodothermales bacterium | reverse complement strand
TGTGTGTGGGCCCATTCTTGTACTTGCACACAAACTTACCAAGCCCACCCCAGCGACAGCCCCTCCATTTGTAGCTGAGGAGGATCTTCCGATGGGAGCGCCTGCTCGGGCCATCACAAGTGATTCATCGTCCGACGAACATGAAGCTGCCAACGAATGGCCATACGCTTCAGTAGCGGCTGAAGACGAAGTCATGCAAGACGAAGAGCGACCATACACCGGTTAAGCAGCGTCTAATCAGAGCACAGGAGTGGTGTGTCACACGTGATTGTTATGGTCCAACATTGTCATCGCGAGGAGGGAGCCCTGCGACTGACGCGGCGCTGTGAGCGGGAGCGAACGAGTACTCCTGGGGTGCGATCTCATGCCGTTGATTGGGCGGCTGCATCCAGTCTGGAAGCAATGAGATTGCTTCGCTCCGCTCGCAATGACAAGGTTGTGAGTTGTTCTCGGTACGTTAGGGTGCACATGCGTTACCCGAAGATTGACCTGTGACACACCAGTAGTTACCGTGGGGCAAGCTACGCGCTCTTCGTTTGTCCAGCTCGCAGGGTGAGTACAGGGCACGGGGCGCGGCGTAGCAATCGGCGGGTGGTGCTTCCTAGAAGCATCCGCTTCAGGGCAGAGTGGCCGCGGGTAGCAATGACTGCAAGGTCAATGCCACTGCGTTCAATAAGGTCAATAAGGATAGGAGCAGGTTCGCCTTCTTTGATATGAATGCGGTGCTCCACAGCCGGGCCATTAGTGCGGTCAATGAGTTGCTGCAGCGCTTTCCGGCTGTTTTCGACCATCGCTGGGGGCATCTCCAACGTTTGCAAACCAGGAAGCCCGGTATCGCTGAACACAGGGATGGTACGCTCCTCGGCAACGAACAACAGGTGCAAGGTAGCATCAAACTGGCCAGCCACCGAGCGGGCGTAACCATAGGCCTCATACGAGTGGGGGGAAAAATCAATAGGGGCTACTACATCGGAAAGTCTTCCTCCATCGCCCGGAGTGGCCCACGGAGCCGACTGCCCTACCAGAAGTACCGGACAGGGCGCTTTTTCGGTCACCCGGCTGGCTACATGCCCCAGGCCAAACTGGTCGCGCTTGGTATGTCCACGCGTCCCCATCACCACCAGGTCAATGTCACGCTCACTAGCGTATTCGACAATGGTAGCAGATACGTCGAAGCTCAGTTGCATCGACACATGCGTTTTTACCTCGACGGTGGTGTCGTCGGGGACAAGGTTGGTTAACATCTGCTGTGCTTCCTGCCGAATGGCATTGCGAAGGGCTTCAGCACGTCGTTCCGCATCTTCAAAGCCATACCAGCTCGAATCGAGCTTATCAACCGCGTGCATGATGTGCAATGTGGCATCAAAGCGCTTGGCAAACAAGAGCGCTTTGCGAAGGCCGGCCTTCGAGGCGTCCGAAAAGTCCGTGGCTAGCAGAATGGTGTTGATATCCATCGTCTTGGCATCCATCATTAGATAGCGGCAATTGTTAGGTAAAGAAAACGAAAAAGACGGCGATTGCTTATTCGAGGTTAGGGATCAATTTACGCGGGCAGCAACGAACGGCTTTCGTGCTGCAACGTAAGGACCGGACAGGGTGCATGGCGCACAATTCGCTCGGCTACGCTCCCCATAAGCAGGCGGTTAAGGCCTTGACGCCCATGGGTACCCATTACTACAAGATCAATATCTTCTTCTTTGACCGTGTCGAGCAGTTCTTCGGGCGGGTACCCGACGCGCACCTGAGCTTGTGCATGTTCGATGCCAACATGCTTGCTAAGCAGGTCGGCCAGTGCTTGCTCAACATCCGGACGCACCGCATCGGCATCTACCTGCTTGGGTTCAATGCCATATGCCATCGGAAGGATGACCTCTTCAATCGCATGAACGACCAAAATCTCGGCGCCGTACGTCATCGCCAGTTCGTAGGCGTGTTGCAACGCACGCTCTGAAGCATCTGAAAAGTCAATAGGCACCAGAATGCGCCTCATAAGTTGCGAGGGGGCATGCGTAGCCTCTTTGCGGACCGTAAAAACGGGACACGGTGCACGGCGCACAACTTCTTCGGTTACGCTTCCAAGAAGCATTCGATCTACACCCCGGCGCCCGTGCGTGCCCATTACAATTAGGTCTGATGACTCCTCCTTTGCATAGGCCAGAATTTGCTTTCCAGGAACGGCGCCTTCGCGCTGCGTTTGATGAATCGATAGGTCGTCGACGGAAAACTGGGTGATTTGAGACGCATCCGCCCACGTTTGGAGGGTTGCCGTAGGAATGGGGAATGTGGCACGCACATCCTCAAAATTGTAAAGATGGCGCCCTGCCACATTGAAGATGTGGAGGTCAGCATGGTGCCAGTGCGCCAATGAGGCGGCATAAGGAAATGCGCGCTGGGCGCCGTCTGAAAGATCTGTCGGGTACAGAACACGGTCGATAGCAAGCATAGTGAAGGTCGGGTTCAGATGGAAAAGCCACGGAAAAGCCCCGCTTTACGGGAAAAACCTGCTGGACATACAGTAACGCCATCGGAGTCCGTATTAAGCGTCCGTACTATCCCACGCTCTATACCGGGGAAACAGAACGAAGCCTTGTGGGAGATCCCCCCACAGGACTGCGGTGCACTATACATCAGAGGGCTGATCATCCTGCGGAAGGGCGCGCACGCTAAGCACGGGGCAGGGTGCCTGCCGAACGACCTTTTCGGCCACACTGCCCATTAAAAAGCGGGAAAGTCCGGTACGACCTGCGGTGCCAATGGCAATGAGATCGATGTCGGTGGTTTCAGCAACCGTCAGAATTTCCGACGCCGGATGGCCTGACCGAATGCGCGAGCTGGCGTCAAGGCCTTGATCTTTGAGATAGTTTACTTCCTGACTGAGGCGGTCGGACACACGCGACCGCACCAGACTGGTATCGGTAACTTGCGGCTCAATTCCGTAGGCGGAAGGCAGCGCAACCGATTCCAGTACATGCATCAGGGTGATCTGTGCCTGATACTCACGTGTTAGCGTAGTGGCCGCCTGAACAACACGATGGGTGTGCCGCGAAAAGTCGATGGGCACAAGCACGTGGTTAATGGAAGCACCCGGCTCGGTTTGCACCTGATGGCGAATGGTGAACACTGGACACGGGGCATGCCGAACGACATGCTCGGCTACACTTCCCATAAGCGTATGCTGAATGCCCTGGCGGCCATGGGTCCCCATAACCACAAGGTCGATGCCGTGCTTTTTGGCATACGTCACGAGGCCTTCCCCAACCGAGGGGGCGGTAATGGCATGTTCAATAATGTTCAGGGTATCTGGAGGCGCCCCGTTCCAAGGAATCTCCAAATCATCCATAACATTAGCCGCCCGGATGTCAATGGCTCTCGAAAAGTCGTTCGGGGTATCGTGTACATGCACCACATGTAGGGGAACGCGAAAGCGCGTTGCCAGAAAGCGCGCATGGTGCAGGGCCTGGCGTGCTAACGGTGAACCATCCGTTGGTAGGAGGATGCGGGAAATCGTCATACACACAT
>CAZZCI010000305.1:0-3524 GCA_964653015.1 uncultured Rhodothermales bacterium | reverse complement strand
ATATCGTTTCCTGTCTCGGTATCCAGATTTCCGGTGGGCTCGTCAGCCAGAATGATCGATGGCGTGTTGACCAACGCCCGGGCCGTGGCCACACGCTGGCGTTGCCCGCCCGAGAGCTCATTCGGCTTGTGGTCGATGCGATCGCCAAGCCCGACTTGCTGCAGCACTTCGGTAGCACGACGCTGACGCTCGTCGCGGCGCACCCCGGCATAAATCAGTGGCAACTCCACATTGCGCAGGCAATCTACGCGGGGCAGCAGGTTGAACGTCTGAAAGATAAACCCAATCTCGCGATTGCGGATTTCGGCGAGCTCGTCATCCGAGAACTGGCTCACATCCTCGCCATTCAGAAAGTAACTCCCGCTGGTCGGCGTATCCAGACAGCCCAGCATGTTCATAAATGTGGACTTGCCAGACCCCGATGGCCCCATGATGGCCACATACTCGCCTTCCTCAATAGAAAGCGTAATGCCATCGAGCGCCCAGACTTCTTCACTCCCCATCACATAGCGCTTTTTGAGGTCGTGAATGTCGATGAGCGGATGATCAGCAGGCGGGGCAGGGGCTGAAGCTGCGGCAGGAGACGTATCCATAGCGTCGCAAAAGTCGTTGTGGAAGGAGCAGTTAGCGCGAGGCAGTATGTGGGCCGCGGGGCTCTTCAATACGGATGCGAGAGCCGTCGGCCAGTTCGCGGCTAATGGCACTATACGGCCCCGTGACGACTTGATCGCCAACGTTTATCCCCGACTTAATTTCGATATAGGCATCGTCGGCAATCCCTGTAGCCACCTCGGCCATACGCACCGAGTCGCCTTCAGCCACAAACACCACACGGCGCATGTTATTATCACGTCCGCGTTCGCGGCGCTGTCCATCGCTGTTTTGCACCTCGCGCACAGTAACGGCCTGGATGGGTACCGACACCGCATTCTCAACCGTCTGTGTGGAAATCTCCACGGCGCCACTCATTCCGGGACGAATGACGGGAGTTGGATCCGCGGGCACGGCTTCCTCAGGACTCGCAATGCCGCCGTCGGGGCCAGTGAGCACCTCTTCCGGCTCTTCATTGTGCGGATCCAAAAAACGCACGGTAACCGGAAAGTTCGTCACCTGCTCCTGGGTGCCCTCTCCGCTGATGCGTGCCGAGTTGGCGATTTCGGTAACCGCTCCACGAAACGATGCATCGGGATACGAATCGACTTCAATACGAGCGGTGTCGCCGTCGCTTACATTCACCACATCGTTCTCATTGACATCCACCTCCAGCTCCATTTGGTCGAGGCGCGCAATGGTCATCATGTTGGTTCCCTCCATTTGCGAGGTACCCACAACGCGTTCGCCAAGCTCCACTTCGAGCTTGCTCACCGTGCCGCTCATCGGCGCATAGATGTTGGTTTTGTCGAGTTGCTCGCGGGCATCGCGGAGGGTGGCCATCGCGCTTTGTACTTGATAACGCGCGGCTTGCAGACGAGCTACGGCTTGCTTGTACTGCGACTCGGTGGCCTCAAACTCGCTGGCTGGGATCACATCGCGCTCGTACAGACGTTGTTGCCGGTCGTACTCTAACCGCGCCTGGAGCGAGTCGGCTTCGCGCTCAGACAAGGTGGCACGGGCCTGTGCAACGTCGGCCTCGTTACGCTCTAGCTGGGCCTGGTAGTTGTCGGGGCGCAAGCGCACGAGCAGATCGCCGCGCTCTACGCGGTCGCCCTCACGCACGTTCAGCTCTACAATCTCACCGGCCACATCTGGACTGATGTTGACTTCGACCTCGGGTTGGGCGCGTCCAAACGCCGTTACGGTTTGGGTGATGGTGCGCGCCTCGGCCTCCTCTGCTTGTACGGCGAGGCCGTTACTGCCTCCGCCAAACCAGCCGGCAAAGCGGCCTACGGTGCCAAGAAGGATGAGAACAACTATGATCCCACCAATAATGTAGAGGATGCGTCGCATAGCAGGAAACCTATCGGAATGAAAAAGGGAACGTACGGAGCGAATTACTCAAACAGGGGGGCCTCGGGGTTGAGTGTGCCCACCTGGAACTCGATCAGCTTTTGCTGAAAGACCATGTTGAACTCGGCCTGGATTTTCTCGCTGGCCGCATCGGTAAAGTCACGCGTGGCCTGGGAGAGCTCCACGATGGAGGCGCTGCCCAGGTTATAGCGCTCTTCGGCAGCCTCGCGAGCCCGCTCGGCAGCACGTAGTCGCGACTCGGCGACTTGCACTTGCTTTTTGGCATTCTCGTAATCAAGAATGGCCTGTCGAACTTGCAGGGCTACCTGTTGCTGTTGATCTTGCAGATTATACTCGGCTTGGCGTACGTCGGCTCGGGCCTGGGCCGTTTGGGTGCGGCGTTGCAGCCGATCAAAAATGGGGAAGGAAATCGAAAACCCTATGTTGCCCCCACGGCGCGAGTCGAGCAGTTCGAAGAACGAGGGGTCGGGGTTATCCGGAAGTATGGCTGTGCTCGACCAACTACTGCTGTATCCAAAGTTAACAGAAAGCGAAGGCCAGTAATTGGATTGCGCAATGCGTACGCCTTGCTCACTGGCACGCAGATTGGCTTCTTCCGCCCGCAGATCAACGCGCCGATCGAACGCTTCCTGCAACATCTGATCCATTTCATACTCGCGCTCTACCATGGCCTGCTCGTCAATAGGAGGCGCCTCAAAGTCGTACCGCCCAAACGGGTCGAGTTGAAGCGTCTGGATGAGCTCGGTGCGGCTCACCTCTACCGTGCGCTCGGCCTGAAGGAGTTGCTGTTCGGCCTGCGCCACGTCGGCTTCGGCTTGAAACAGATCGGAGGTCGGTCGTGACCCCGCATCCACAAACTCTTGGATTTGCTCGAGCTGTTGTTGCTGTACGCGCAGATCTTCTTCAAGCACCTCAACCTCTTGCTTACTCTGCGACAGGTCAATGAACTGCTCCATGACGGTGAAGACCACGTCTTGACGGGTCCGCTCCACATCGAACTCTGCTACCTCGCCCTGGTGGTTAGCTTGTCGTAGTGAAGCAATGTTGTTGAAACCGTCGAATACAGTTACGCTAGAGTTCGCACTGACATTAAACACATCGGTTGTTTCATTGACCAACCCGCCTTCTTCCTGGCTAAAAGTACGCCCGAACTGGCGCGTCGTACTGCTATTGAGCGTTAGGTTGGGGCCAAAATCAAACTGGCGCTGCCGAATGGTAGCATCTTGCCGCTGCGCGGTGTTGATGGCTCGTCGCAGGTTGGTGTTTTCGTCAAGCGCTATGGTGATGGCTTCTTCGAATGTGATGGTTTCGGGGGAGGCTTGCGCCTGCACCTGGGTGGGCATCGCCCATATCCCAACCGCAATGCCTACCGAAATAACTAGAAGACGTATAAACTGCCGCATGAATCCAAGCAGAGGGCTGTGTGAACAGAAACGAGTCGTTGCAGAGGCAAAGCCAGACGGACGAAGGCCGAGGCCTTGGTGTGGCATCGCCGTTGGGGCCTCTTTACGCCTGGGGGAAAAGCAATGTTACAGCCCAGGTCATGAGCCGCTTCA
>CAZZCI010000304.1:0-3544 GCA_964653015.1 uncultured Rhodothermales bacterium | reverse complement strand
CCAAGATGATACCCTGCAGCTGAGTCGAAGGTGCCCCCTTCGCCGTTTTCCGTGCCGCTGATGTCATCAAGGTTTTCGTAGTTGAAACCGCCTAAAATGCCAACCTGAGCCTGCGACGTATGAGGCATCATCACCCAGGTAAGGCCAGCAATAAGGAGAAGGAATGCACTATAGCGAAGTCGTTTCATGGTGCAGGTGGGAGGATTAATGGACAAAAGGTGGAATTAAGGAGGGACTTCCATGGGGGACGTCCCTGCGGTTAATGCTTCATTGGGTATAGACGCCCGATCCAATGGAAAAGTAACACAGGAATATGAACGGTTGCCCAATCTTAGGGGCTGAAAAGTATACGTGCACGTAATCGCTGGGTGAGAGCCGCTGGAGCGGAGACACAGCAAGGAAGGCACTGCTTCATGACACCGAATCAAGCTTAGCAAAAGTGTGTGCCCGGTGCCTAAAATGAGACAATGGCCAATGTTTGTATTCCTCAATATTAATGCATTGGGGTGCAACCTCGGGAAAGCCGCATTAGTTGGTGCATCGTACGGTTCGAGCCATCGTTCATTTGTGTACTGGCGTTTAACATCATGAAAATAGGCATTACGTGTTATCCGGTGTACGGAGGCAGTGGCGTGGTTGCCACTGAGTTGGGAAAAGCACTAGCTCAACGCGGGCATACCGTACACTTTATTTCGTCATCGCTTCCGTTTCGGCTTTCGCACATGGGGGGCAACGTCTACTTTCATGAGGTAAACGTGCAGTCCTATCCGCTCTTTGACCATCCGCCGTACACGCTTTCACTTACCAGCAAGATGGTAGATGTAGCCAAGCACAATGGGCTGGATGTGATGCATGTGCACTACGCCATTCCACATGCCACCAGCGCTGTGATGGCTCGTCAGATTTTGAGAAGCCAAGGACTGAACGTGCCGGTAATTACGACCTTACACGGTACAGACATTACACTTATTGGTCAAGATCCATCTTTCGCTCCGGTCGTTACGTATTCGATTAATGAGTCGGATGGAGTAACCGCCGTGTCAGATTACCTGCGCGACGAGACGTACAATCACTTCGATATCAAAGGCGACATAGAGGTGATTCCTAATTTTATTGACATGGAGCGCTTTCATCGTCTTGATAAAGAGCATTTCAAGAAGGCGCTCTGCCCTAACGACGAGAAGGTCATTGTACACGTTTCAAATTTCCGTCCCGTCAAAAACGCAACGCAAGTGGTTGATGTCTTTCATCGGCTGCGCCAAGACGACATTCCGGTCCGTTTACTGCTGGTAGGCGATGGCCCCGACCGGGTGCCTGCTGAACGTCGGGCACGAGATCTTGGGGTCTGTGATGACGTGCGCTTTCTGGGCAAGCAAGATCCGATCGAGGAAATTCTGTCGATTGCCGATGTCTTTTTAATGCCGAGTGGATCAGAAACCTTTGGCCTAGCGGCGCTTGAAGCTATGGCGTGTGAGGTGCCTGTTGTGGCCAGTAATATCGGTGGCCTTCCCGAACTAGTTGTTGAAGGAGAAACCGGCTTTTTGTGTCCGCTGGATGACATCGACGCGTTTACCGAGCGGACACGTGCGCTGCTTACCAATGATGAGATGCAGGCTCGCATGGCCAAAGCCGCATTGGAGCGAGCCCGCACTACGTTTCACGTGGACCGAATTGTGCCGCAGTACGAAGCGTTCTATGAGGAGGTGCAAGCCAAACAAATGGCGGATGCGTAAGTCGTCGTTGAGCAAGGCGCTTGTACCTACATGGGCACTTCGGCGATCACATCCATATCGGCTTCGGGTGTGTTGGCGGTTCCGACCTCGTGAATCCAGCCGCCTCCAAGCACATCCTCATCCTCGTAGATGACAATGGACTGCCCTGCGGTAATGGCACGACGCGGTTCAGCGAAGGCAACGTGCAGCATATCGTCGTCATCTTGCCACGTAAGGCATCCGGCTCCGGGATCATTATAGCGGATGGCGCCCCATGCTGGACGTTCCTCTTGCAGCGAAGGATACTTAATAAGATTGACCTCTCCGGCCTTGAGCGTCTGCTGCATCAGTTCCTCTTTAGGCCCCACCGTAATGGTATTGGTGTCGGGGTCAATGTGCGTGACGTATACGCGTTCACCCAGAGCTAAGTCCAGACCACGCCGCTGTCCGATGGTGTAAAACGGATAGCCGTCGTGTTCACCTACTACGGTGCCATCGCTGAGCACAAACGTGCCCCCGGCAACGTCTTCTTCGAGGCCATCCACACGATCGCGCAAGAAGCGTCCGTAGTCGTTATCTGGAATGAAGCAGATTTCGTAGGAGTCGGGCTTATCGGCGACGCGGTCGAGCCCAAAGTCAGATGCCATCTGGCGGATTTCGGGCTTTTCGTACGTACCCAGCGGAAAGATTGACCGCGCCAAATGTTCTTGGGGAAGCCCCCAAAGGGCATAGCTCTGGTCTTTGTTGCGATCCAGACCACGCTTCAGGAGATAGCGATCAAGTTCGTCATCATACGATACGCGGGCATAGTGACCAGTAGCAATGTACTCGCAGTCGAGGTCGTTAGCTCGGCGCAGCAGCGCGGCCCATTTGATGTGCGTGTTGCACAGCACGCACGGGTTTGGCGTACGACCGGCTAAGTATTCGTTGGTAAAGCGCTCAATAACCCAGTCGCCAAACTCCTCACGAATATCTACAATGAAATGAGTAAACCCGTGCCGTAGGGCGATGGCGCGCGCATCATTAATCGACTCAAGCGTGCAGCATCCTACCTCTTTTCCGTTATTTCCGCCACCACTGGTTGAGTAATCCCACGTTTTCATGGTAATCCCCACGACCTCGTAGCCCTGCTCGGCCAACAAGACAGCAGTGACCGACGAGTCTACGCCGCCGCTCATAGCAACCAATACGCGTCCTTTTGCACTCATGGCAGAAAAAGAGAATCAAGAATATACGGTAGGGGCTCGCTTGCAAAAAGTCGGAGGCGACATGTTTTGCAAGCAGTAGGGATCAAGAGCAACGTTGTACACGGATCTGCCGTTTCCCAACGGAGGGCTGCATGCTGCATATACGTGATACAACGACTCTCTTAAGAAAATATTCGCCTATGTAAGTGGATAGAGAGTGCAGATTTTGCGCTGTACCTATTATACTGCAAGGGCGTGGTCTACAATAGACCGCTGCCTTCCGTTCTTTTCATGCCTTCCGTTCTCCATGCCGCATACTACTGTTGAAACCCCACGGGCTCCTGCAGCCATTGGTCCATATAGCCAAGCTATTCTGTCAGGAGACACGCTATACTGCTCCGGACAAATTGCCATTGACCCCGATACCGGGCGCATGGTAACAGGATCTATTGAAGAGGAAGCCCGCCAAGTTCTTGAAAACTTAGGTGCTGTGCTGCAGGGCGCGAGCATGACATTTGAAGATGTGGTGCGCTGCACGGTGTTCTTGACTGACGTAAACGACTACGCTCAGGTTAATGATGTGTACGGTCGTTACTTTAACGAGGCCCCGCCGGCTCGTCAGGCGGTACAAGTTGCTGCATTGCC
>CAZZCI010000303.1:0-3574 GCA_964653015.1 uncultured Rhodothermales bacterium | reverse complement strand
TAAAAAAGAGAGCCAGCCAGAGGATGAGAACTCTTTAGGGGAACGTCTTCCGGAGGAACAGACCGCTTCCGAGGAGTCAGAAAATGATAAAGATTCGGCAGTAGAGCCGGAAATTCTGGAGAATCTTCCACCGGAAGTCCGCAAGACAGTCCGTGAAACATTTTTGGGTGTAGCAGGCCCGACTCGTCATCCAGTATTGAGCAAAATAAATGAAGGCCATATCTCAACCTTGCTTGAACAATCCGGCAAGGATGATGAGCGTGCATTTGAAGACAAACAGTCTGTAAGAAAATACGGCGTATTTTATGCACTTCTTGCTTCGGCCCTATTCGTCTTTCTCACGGTCTATCTAGTCCAAGTGGACTTGGCGATTTACCAGGAGGTACTCAAAATAATCGTCGTGTTTGCAGGTGGAGTAGGAAGTGGATTCGGCCTCAAGTCTTATCTGGATAAGCGACAAAATAAGCGCTAATCTGCAAAAGCCGTGTAACAACCTGTAAACAGCACGCTGTATACTTCAAGATGCAGGGCACATCGCGTGTGTGCTCTACGTTCGCTACAATACAGCAAGCTACACCTGCTGTCAATTTGTTTCTTTTCTTACGTTGCCCATGCCTACGCATCCCCCAATTGGAGAAGTTGAAGGAAAGCGCGAGCACATCGAAGCGATGTTCGATGCCATTGCACCGCGCTACGACCTGCTGAATCGAATCTTAAGCCTGGGCATCGACCAGTACTGGCGCCACCGTGCCATTGATTTGCTGCGTCCAGAACGGATCACGCACTTGATGGATATGGCTACAGGAACTGCGGACCTGGCTATTATGGCAGAGCAAGAGTTGCATCCCCGTACCGTGGTAGGGGTCGACATCTCGGCAGAGATGCTGCGGTTTGGCCAGCAAAAGCTGGATAAGCGTGGGCTTAGTCCCCGCATCTCTCTGGTGCAAGCCGATGCCGCCGATTTGCCATTTGGGGACAACGTATTCGATGCCGCTCTGGTCGCGTTTGGCGTGCGTAACTTTGAAGACCTACACGCCGGACTGCGCGACATGGGCCGCACGCTGCGTCCGGGCGGGGTGCTTGTGGTATTGGAGTTTAGTCAGCCTCGCGGCGCACTTATGGCGCCGCTGTACGACTGGTACTCACGCAACGTGCTCCCGCGGGTGGGCGGTACGCTCAGCCCCGATGCCGGGGCTTACCAGTACTTGCCCGATTCGGTAGCGGCTTTTCCCGACGGCTCCGACTTTCTGAAGCGTATGCACGATGCAGGCTATACCGACCTGCTCTGGCAGCCGCTTACCTTTGGCATTGCTTCCCTTTATCGTGGACGAATCCCAACCAATGACTAACGATGCATCTACTGATACTCCAACGCTTGAAGTAGCCGTGACCAACACGGCGGAGCATCATGACGCTCTTACGGCGTTTTTTGAAGACTATGGCGCTCATGCCTTTTATCTGGATGGGGACACGCTTCGTGCCTATTTAAAGCCGGAACAGTGGTCGGAGGAAAAAGAGACGGCCCTTCGCCGCTGGCTCGATACGCATGCGCCCGATGCCACCCTAAGCCACACACGTATTGCGCCACGCAACTGGAATGCCGAGTGGGAGGCCAGCATAACTCCCCAACACATTGGCCCATTTTTCGTGCGGCCTTCGTGGGCAGAAGAGGAGCCGCCGCCCGAGGCGCAGGAAATTATCATTGATCCCAAAATGAGCTTTGGCACGGGCTACCATCCGTCCACGCGGCTGGTGCTTGAACTCCTCCCCGAGCTTCCATGCAACGATGCACGCGTGCTCGACGCGGGCACCGGCACGGGGATTTTGGCTATTGCTGCGTGCTTACAGGGCGCCCGCCACGTAGATGCGTTTGATATTGATACCTGGGCTGCTGAGAATGCGACCGAAAACATAGCCATAAATAACGTGGCCGACCGTGTACGCGTTATGCATGGGTCGATTGCGGATACGCCTGCAACGCCGGTAGACATTGTGCTGGCCAACATTCATCGTTCGGTGTTGGTAGATCTGATGCCCCGGTTTGCTGAGCGACTGGTGCCAGGGGGGCACTGCATCTGCTCAGGATGCTTACCCGAAGAGGGGCCCGCCATGCGTAAGGCTGCAACCGAAGCCGGGTTCATCGTGGCTCGCGAGCGCACCAGCCGCCCTTGGTGGGCCGTCCACTTTCAGTATGTTGATTGACCACCGTTGAATACGGCTTGATCAGAGGAACACCATCCTCTGTATCAGGGTGCATCCCAACCCATCGTTTCTGCGAATCCACCCCGCATTGCTTGCTATGGCTCTTTCTCGTCAAGCTGTGTTGAATGCCTTGAAGCACGTCGTTGAGCCCGACCGCGATCAGAACATCGTGCGGCTCGATTTGGTGCGCAACCTCCAGGTTGAAGACAACCGCGTCTCGTTCACTGTTGTGTGTCCGGAACCGGGCACGCCCTTTGAAAAGCAAGTGGCGCGTGCATGCCGCCAGGCCATCCACGACGAGGTCGACCCGTCGCTGGAAGTAGATGTCGAGGTGGATGCAGAAATGATCTCGCTCGGCGATGAGATTGCCGTCGGCGATCAAAGCGGCGACAAGGAGCCCGAGAACAAGGGCGTGAAGAACACGATCGCCGTGGCCTCGGGCAAGGGCGGCGTGGGCAAGAGCACCGTGGCGGTGAATCTGGCGATCGCGCTCGCCGAGCAAGACTACAATGTTGCGCTGGTAGATACAGATATCTACGGCCCATCCATTCCGACGATGATGGGAATGCAGGGCAAAAAGCCGCGTGTGAACGACCAACGCAAGATCGAGCCGCTCGAAAAGCACGGTATCAAACTGCTGTCGATGGGGTTTATGGTGGATCCGGAGAAAGCCGTCATCTGGCGCGGGCCGATGGTCACGAAGGCTATCCGGCAGTTCCTGGGCGATGTGCACTGGGGCGAGGTCGACTATATGGTGCTCGACTTGCCTCCTGGAACGGGCGACATCCAGCTAACGATTGTGCAGACGATTCCGCTTACTGGGGCGGTGATTGTGTCTACGCCTCAAGACGTGGCGCTTGACGATGCGCGCAAAGGCGTGGCGATGTTTGATAATGTGGATGTGCCGGTACTGGGCATTATTGAGAACATGGCGTACTTTACTCCGCCAGATCTGCCTGATCGGACGTACCATCTCTTTGGCAAGAACGGCGCACAAAACTTAGCGCGTGAGCTGGACGTGCCGTTTCTCGGTGAGATTCCCATCGAGCAGTCGGTGCGTGAAGGGGGCGACGAAGGCATGCCGGTCGTGCTTCGCGACCCTGATTCGATCTCTGCGCAGGCGTTTACGCAGATTGCTGAACGTGCTGTAGAGCAAGTTGAGATTCGTAATGCCACGCAAGACCCTACCGAGAAGGTCGAGATCCTATATCGATAGGAACCAACACGTCGTTGGTAGCGATTGATCTTTTCCGAGAGGCTTCCGTATAGTACCTACGCAGCCGTTCTGCTTCAACATTTACACTGTACTCCTTGCTGTCTTATGCCCGACTCAGGTGACTCATCCTCCAGCACGCAGCCGGCCATTGATCCG
>CAZZCI010000302.1:0-3584 GCA_964653015.1 uncultured Rhodothermales bacterium | reverse complement strand
GGTCGCCGGATACAGACGCGTGCCGCGCCCGCCCGCCAGTACAATGCCACGCATACGAAAGTGAAACCAGTGGAAAGAGGTCAGTGGATGCTACTTCAGTGCGCTCGATTCACGCATTTCGGTTACGTTCCTTTCTGAAAGGCGTCAATAGTTGCGTTCGTGCGAGATGGATAGCTGTTGGTCTATTCCCCGGAAGCGAGTGCGTCGGTGAAAGAGGCTAGAGCCTGCTTGGCGTGCGAATCCGCCTCGCGGAGATGACGATGATACGCCTCAAAGGAGGGATACACCGTGACAGCTTCAGCGTCCCGTTTGTTCATGTCGAGGATGTAGGCATAGGTCAGATTGCTTTCGACGGGGTAGAACGGCCCCTCTTTCGCGTCGAAGGGAAAGTTTTTAGCAAACCGCTGCGTTTTATAATACTGCCGCATCTTGGCTTCTGAAATCACCTCATTTTTGGGTGTATCCTGCCAGGGCGTATCCTCGTGAGTCATGGCAGAGAGCACAAACGCACTGAATGGCGCATAGCTTACTATAACCATATCTGCAAGGTCGCACATCGGCGGGCTCCATGTATCAGGCGGATCCACTACCTGCGACACTGGAATGGAGTCGGCGCCGTAGTCCTGATATTCGTAGTAAACAGAGGGATTCACCGGGCCATAGTCCCACTTTTCGAAGAGCAAAGGCACGGTTTGGTATCCGGCGACCAGGCCCCATACTTTCACATAATACAGAAGCTTCTGTAACTTCATCGGGGTAACGTCGCCGTACGAATGGCCCTTCGCGGCAACATATTGAATAAGCTGGCTTGCACCGTTCATGGCGAAGTAATTGTGTGATGAACAAGCACAATCCTGTACTTCTCGTGCAGGGAATGAGATCCTACCCCGTACTCTGCATAGCAGCGGCTATGCCGTTAATGCTTAGCAGGAGTGCTTCTTGCAGCAGGCCTTTCTCATTGGATACGCCGTTCTTAGAGGCGTCTTTGTGGCGCTGCATGAGTTCAATCTGAATCAGGTTAAGGACATCGGTATAGGGGTTGCGCAGGCGAATTGACTTTTTGAGTACAGGACTGCTGTCAAAGAGTTTGCGCTGTCCTGTCAAGTCGAGAAGGGCAGCGTGCGCGGCGTCGAAGTCCTTTCGCAGTCGGTTGGGAAATGGGGCGTCGGGGCCTGCATCGGCGTACATGTCTGCAATCACAAGTCGGGCGCGAGCCATTTCGCGCTGAGCGCTATCGACCGTACCGCGAAAGAACGGCCAGGTGCGGTAGAGGCGCTGCAAGATGTCGTGTGCGTTTTCGTGCGTACGCATTGCTTCGGCGATACCGGCTCCGGTGCCATACCAGCCCGGCACGTTGAAGCGCGTTTGCGTCCAGGCAAAGACCCACGGGATAGCCCGCAAGTCGTCGAACGCCACGTCGCCCTCATCGGAGCGCGATACCGGGCGCGAAGCAATCGGCAGCTGGCTGATGTGCTCAATCGGGGTGGTTTGCGTGTACCACGACCAGAAGTCCTCATCATCGATCAGGTCGCGATAGGCCGTCTGGGCGGTTTCGGCCAGGGTGTCGAGCACGGCAACAACCTCCTCATCGTGATGCGGGGCGTCGCGGTCGGGCTCGGCCGTGGTCGTGATCATCGCGTTCACGATCTGCTCCACATGCCGGCGGGCGATTTCGGGCAGTCCGTAGCGGAACGAGATGATCTCGCCCTGCTCGGTAAAGCGGATGCGTCCGTTATGCACGCTCTGTGGCAGTCCGCGGATGGCCTGGTGCGTATGACCGCCGCCGCGTCCTACGCTGCCGCCGCGCCCATGAAATAGGCGCTGCTCCACATCGTGGTCGTTGGCGGTCTGACCGAGCCGGTCAATGGCCTGGTGCAATGCCCAGTTGGCCATCCAGTAGCCGCCGTCTTTGTTGCTGTCGGAGTAACCGAGCATGACTTCTTGAAAGCGACCGCGCGCCTGTAAGTGGGGGCGATACGCGTCGTGCGTGTAAAGGTCGATCATGCGTTCGTGCGCATGTTCGAGGTCATCGATGGTCTCAAAGAGCGGCACAAAGTCAAGCGGGGCTTGGAAGCCGGACTCGGTGTGCTGCCCCCAGCCGGTTTCTTTGGCAAGCAGCATCGGCTCCAGCACGTCGCTGATTGAATGCGTCATGCTCACGATGTAGCTGCCTACCGCATTGGGGTCGATTTGGTGGATGGTGTGCAGTAGGTCGAACACCTCTAGCAGCGTAGCGGCATCATCGGGCAAGTCTTCGGTGCTACGCAGGAGCGGACGCGGATTGGCAAGTTCTTCGGTAAGAACGGCTTGCTTCTCGCTCTCGGAAAGCGACGCGTAGTCTTCGGTAACGCTGGCTTGCCGTAGCATCGCTGCAACAGCGGACTCATGGATCTTGCTGTGCTGTCGTACATCGAGCGCGGCCAGGTGAAAACCAAACGTGCGTACAAGAACCAGGGTACGATGAAGTTGACCGGTGTATGCGGCATCAGCAAAGCCCTGCTCATTGAGACTGTCTACAAGCACCTCCAGGTCGGTCAGTAGGTCGTCAGGGCGGTAGGCTGAGGTGCGTGGGTCGAGGCGGCAGGCTTCGAGGGTTTCGTACTCGGTGGCCTCCTGCAGCTGTTCGAGCTGCGCCATCATGTAGCTGATCTTCTCGCGATACGGTTCGCGATCGTAGCGGTCGGCAATCGCATCCGGCAAGCGGTCATTGGCGCGGTCAGTCTCCAACGAATCGCGGAGCACCTCGGGCAGGCCGTACTGGCGGACCGACAGGCTGAGTTCGTCGCGCAGGTCCTTGAGTTCGTCATGTAGGTGGGTAAGTGTTTTGAGGCGCTGCCGTTTGAATGTCCACCGCGTTACTTCGGGCGTGACGTTGGGGTTGCCGTCGCGGTCGCTTCCAATCCATGAGCGGTACTTTAGAAATGCCGGCAGCTCAACGGTCTCGCCATAGTGACTGCGCAAGGCATGGTGCACATCCTGGTGGATGCGCGGGACGGTGTCCCAGATGGTGCTGTAAAGGAAGTAGTGCCCTTGCTGCACCTCATCGTGCACAGTGGGGCGCGCTGCTCGGATCTCGTCGGTGCCGAGCAAGAAGACAATGTGTGCGTAGAGTGTGTCGAGTGCCTCGGCTCGTTCGTCGGGCGTCGCCTCGGTAGAGTGAAGCACCGTAAGCTGCTTGGCCATATCGCGCTGCTTGTGCAGCACCGTCTGGCGACGCGCTTCGGTTGGGTGGGCGGTGAGGGTAGGCTGCACATCGATCTGATTGAGGATGTGTTCGACCTTGTCGAGCGGAACGTCTTCGCTCCCCATCGTCTTAATGGCGGCTTCGATGGATTCAGGGCGAGGCTCCGGCGTGTATCCGTTGCTCGATCCCGGACCCAGCGGCCAGTCGGCGGGGCCGGAGTGACGTGCGCGCTCCCGGTTGATGCGGATAATCTCGCGCTGCTCCGCCTGGTTCACCAGATGGAAGAAGGTGGTGTAGACGTGCAGCAGGTCTTTTAGCTCGCGCGTAGAGAGGTTGGCCATGGCGTCGGCTACCGCTTCACGCGGTTCGGGGGTGCCCGTTTCGACGCTCTGCTTGCACT
>CAZZCI010000301.1:0-3590 GCA_964653015.1 uncultured Rhodothermales bacterium | reverse complement strand
GTGCATATGTGGCGCTCGTTTTTCGCTTCGGGTCTGATTGTGCTCACCTGAAGCATGGAACTCGCGCTGCCCCTCGGCTCCACCGACTATGGCGATGGACATTTCACTTGCTTTCAGTTCGATTACGACTGGCGGCGCGACAACGTCGAAGACGCGAAACGGCTGAACCGCATAACGCCCGTTGCGTAAAGCATCGACGCATATAGTTTGACTCTACCTATCGGATATCGCGCTATGGAGCCGATTCAAGACATCAACATTCTGGATACCGAACTGCGTCGTGAGCGCGCCCAGGAAAACGACGAGATCGACACCGACAATCTTGACCGTCCGAAGATGGCCGGACACGAGGTGCAGGGTGCGCGGCAGGTGTATCTGGAAACGTATGGCTGCCAGATGAACGTGTCGGATTCAGAGATTGTGGCGTCGGTCCTCAAGAGCAACGGCTACGGCCTAACCCACGACGTTGACGAGGCCGATGTGGCGCTCATCAACACCTGTGCGATACGCGAGAATGCCGAACAAAAGGTGCGGCGCCGCCTCGACATGCTGCGCGCGAAAAAGCGCAAACGCGATGCGCCTATGATGATCGGCGTACTCGGCTGCATGGCCGAGCGCCTGCGCGAGAAGCTGCTGGAGCAAGAGAAGCGCGTCGATCTGGTGGTCGGGCCCGATGCCTACCGCGATCTGCCCCGTCTGCTTGCCGAAGCCGACTCGACCGGACAGGCAGCGGTGAATGTGCAACTCTCAAAAGAAGAAACCTACGCCGACCTGTCTCCGGTTCGCTACGACTCGAACGGGATTTCGGCGTTCGTCTCTATCATGCGTGGCTGCGACAACATGTGTGCCTTTTGTGTGGTGCCGTTCACCCGCGGACGTGAGCGCAGCCGCCCTGTATCCACTATTCTGCGCGAGTGCCAGGAGCTGGTTGACCAGGGCTACAAGGAGGTGACGGTGCTCGGTCAAAACGTGAACTCGTACCACTACACCGACGACGACGGCACCGACGTGTCGTTTGCGGAGCTGCTCGACCGCATCAGCCAGGTGTCGCCCGAGCTTCGGATTCGCTACTCCACGAGTCACCCGAAGGACTGCTCCGAGGAGCTGCTGGAGGTGCATGCCAAGCGACATAACGTGTGCAACTACATTCACTTGCCGGTCCAGCACGGCAACACCGAAGTGCTCGACCGCATGCGCCGCACGTACAGCCGCGAGCAGTACCTGGACCTGGTGGATCGCGCCAAAGCGCTGTGTCCGGGCATCTCGCTATCGACGGATATCATTGCCGGGTTCTGCGGCGAGACGGAGGCACAGCATCAGGACACGCTCTCCCTCATGCGCGAGGTGGAGTACGACCACGCCTACATGTTCAAGTACAGCGAGCGTCCGGATACGTACGCGGCCCGCAAGCTCGAAGACGATGTGCCTGACGACGTAAAGCAACGCCGTCTGGAGGAGATCATCACACTGCAGCGCAGCATCTCGGAGGTGCGCAACGCCAACGAGATCGGACGCAAACATACCGTCCTCGTGGAAGGCCCCAGCAAGAAGAGCGACGCCCAGCTCTGCGGACGCACCGACACGAACAAGATGGTGGTGTTCGACCGCGAGGACTACGAGAAGGGCGATTACGTGAACGTCCGCATCGTCGACGCCACCTCGGCGACCCTCATCGGCGAGGCGCTGGGCCGCACCACGCTGCAGGAAGAAGCCGAGCGGCTGGTGGTGGGGTAGTTTGGACGCTGACACCCAATCACAACAGGGGGTATTTATGGTGCAAAGCATCTACATCGACAATTACAAATGCTTTGATAACACGGAGATCAATCTCAACTCCCTCAATCTTCTGATTGGGGACAATGGTGCTGGAAAGACAGCATTTTTCGAAGTGCTTTCTGCCATCAAGAAACTGGTCATTGACGAAAAAAAGATTGGAGACGTATTTTCATCGCGAACATTGACCCGCTGGCAACACCGTAATACGCAAACCATCGAGCTGGTTGTTGAGGACGATGGGAGAGTGTACACCTACCGACTGGAGGTAGAGCACGACCTTGAGAATGTACAACAACGCATCCAGAAAGAATGTCTTCATCTGGATGGTCGTCCTCTTTTCTCATTCGAGTTGGGGGAAGTCCAGTTGTACCGAGACGACTTCTCAAAAGGCCCTACGTATCCGTTTGATTGGAGCCGATCTGCACTGGCTACAATCATGCCACGGAATGACAACAAGCGGCTGACGCATTTTAAGCGCCGGCTTGCAAATACCCACATCTTGCGAATCGCGCCGTTTTCGATGACGGCCGAGAGCAAAAAGGAAGCTACACAACCTGATGTTGGATTTACGAACTTTGCGTCGTGGTACCGGCATGTCTCTCAAGAGCGTCCCAACCAGCAGTTAGAGTTCTTTGACGATCTCCGCGAAGTGATTGATGGGTTTCAAACGCTTCGTATGCTCTCCGATGGAGGAGAGCGACGGATCATGGAAATGCAAATTGATCATAATACAGACGCGTCGCATGATGAACTCACATCATATCGTTTCGACGAGCTTTCTGACGGGCAGCGTGCATTGATCGTGCTCTATGCGATCATGCGCTTCACCTTGCACAAAGGAACCATTCTATGCATTGATGAGCCTGAAAACTATCTTGCTCTGCCTGAAATTCAGCCCTGGCTCTTAGAATTAGAAATGGCATGTCAGGAATCCGATGCCCAAGCAATTTTAATCTCCCATCACCCCGAACTTATCGATCTATTGGCTTTAGAGAAGGGGCTTCTCTTCTCTCGATCTAGCGCAGGACCTGTGCGAACTCAACCTATCGATGTCGATGAGTTGGGCCGCATCACGGTTTCTGATTTCGTTGCCCGCGGATGGATCAATGAATGAATACGCAGATGGGACATCGTAACGCACGAATTATCATTGTATGTGAGGACATTCAACATCGCACCTTTTTGTATCGGCTTCTGAAGGAGTTGGGCTTTTCAACCCGCCGCTTTCGCATCGAGCAAGCTCCAAGCGGGAAAGGGTCAGCTGAGCAGTGGGTGCGTGAGTCGTACGCTGACGAAGTAGCTGTGTATCGCAGAAAAAGCTCCCACATGGATATCGGCTTGATCGTGATGATGGATGCTGATGCGTATTCGGTTCAGGAACGACAGCGAGAGCTTCAGCAACAACTTAGTTCTTGCGATCTTGCACGGCGCAAGTCTGCAGAGCTCATTAGCCTTCTCATCCCCAAGCGCAACATTGAAACATGGATCTATGCGTTGCAAGGACGCGACGTAAACGAAAGGGACGCATATCCGAAGCTGGATCGTGAGCGTGATTGCCAGCCCGCCGTTGATGCACTTGTTCGTCACATTGGCTCCGCATGCGCCGAACTGAACCTCCCGTCACTACAACAGGGCTGCCAGGAATTACAAGAGCGACTTCCAAAGTAGCGAAGCCCTGGACCGCCCAATCTGGCAAAATCTCTACCGCCCAACAGTCCACGGGGCCGTACGGTCCCTCCTGCACGAGTGGCGTCTGCACACACTCATGTAAAGCCAGTGTAATCTGCCTGTCCTGGAATCACGCCTCGTACGCC
>CAZZCI010000300.1:0-3602 GCA_964653015.1 uncultured Rhodothermales bacterium | reverse complement strand
CCCCGGCTGGGTGCCTGAATACTAACACTCGTACATACCGCCTTGTATATTTCCGATATTCCCTTCTGCTGTTAATCGCCTATGGTTCTTTCTAAGCATACCCTCATTCGGTTATGGATGCCCTGGACCGGCGTGTTCGCTCTGTTGATTGTGATGAGCGGATGCGGACCCATCCTTCCTGATGAAGAGGCGCCGCTGCTCGTCGAAGAAATCAACCGGCACATTGAGTCAGTGGGCGACATAACGCCCCACCCTGAACAGGAGGCCGGCGATCTACAGGTCTACGTAGACCGTTCGGCGAGTATGCGTCCGTACACGCTTGGAGGGGAGTCGGTCTACTTCGATTTGCTGAGTACACTCGACGAACAACTCGCGGGTCAGGTCGACTTTTACGGATTCGGGTATCCATCGCAAGAACAAGGGCAAGTGGTTGAGCCGGCTGATCCGTTCTTTCTCGAAGATCCCGATGCGTATCTGTGGGTCAACAACGACTACGGACCGCTCTTTGCCGACCTCGATTCGGATAAGCCTCATCTGGTTATCAGCGATGGCGTGCAATCAGCTCCTGAAGAAGGCGCTCGATTTGGAGGCATTGTGAGTTCTATTGGAGACTGGCTTGAAACCGGAGGGGTTTTCACGCTGCTCGCCTACCGGGGGCCGTATGACGGCACGTACTACCACGAGGTGCCCGAGATAGGAGCCATTGCGTACAACTGCGACGACCGCCCTTTTTACGGATTTGGGTTTTTCCCATCGGTTGCGGCCAAGCAAGAATATCTTAGCATTCTTGAGGCAAACGGCATAGAAACGGTTCACCAGATAACGATTGGCACGTCGAGCACTTCGGTTGAGCCGCGCGAGCGGGCGCATCCGGTCGATGGACAGCGGCGCGGTGAGCGGCTCTTTCGTTCGCTGGTCGACCACCATGGTACGCACCCCGATGTAGGTCACGTTTTCTCAGGCCGGGTGGCCGACCAAGATGCCACACCAGGAGCCCCTCTACAGTTCGACGTGTCCGTCGATAGCACAGCGCTTCCATGGCGTGCTTTGTCAGAGGCCAACCGGGAGCGGGTCATGGACGCGCTGCAGCCTACCTTCCAGCATTGGCGCATCGACACCCTCTCGGTGGCCAATAGCAATGTCGTCCTTACGAAAACCGACGAACCCCGCATCTTCAACACCGACGCCACGGTCCACGACACCTGGCAGGCCCATGTCGATGCGTCGATGTCTTACGTCCCGCAGCAACGACGCGAGCGCATCGCCTCGGTGGTACAACTGGGACTTGGCGCATCGGGAGCCAACCGACTCATTCCCGATGACCTGTCTGTCCGTCGCGACGACGATCCGTCCGCATGTAGCCAGACCCTCAACATCCAACAAACCATGGGCGCCGTGATCCGCGAACACTACGTGCTGGGCGAGGCGCTGCTGGTTACAGAGTGGCGATGACACGGTACACACTTACGCATACGCATTGCTTTCCTGCATTCAAGTCCAAACAAAAACACATGGTACTCACCGTTATCTTCCTGGGCACAGCCCTCATTTTCTTGAGCATCATCACCTTCCTGGCTCGGGGCGACATCAAGTCGATGGGGCGGCAAGGCCCCGCACGCATTGCTGAGCACCTGAAGGGCCGTAACCGTACGGTGCTCGGGGTTGTGGCCGCTATCCTGATAGGCGTCGCGCTTTTAGAGGTGCTCATTCCGGTTGTGCACGAGGGACTGGAAGATCTGCAGTTTGTCGTAGGGGATTTGCTGAATGCCTCACCCGCAGCAGTTACTACGCTCGGGTCAGGCGGGGGGATTTCATGGGGGCTCTATCTTGTGCTTCTGGGGGCTGCCGTATTGGGCGTGCTGGCGGGTAGCCTCTGGGCCTGCAAGTCGTACGGATCTACGCAGGGCATTGAAGCCGGCCAACTTGTGTAATTCCAGAGTGCCGCGCTAAGTAACCATCTTCTCTTTTCTCTTAAAATCTTTTGCACTATATGTCTGACCACGTGTTTATCATCACCGGAGGCGGCACCGGGGCCAAAGTCGCCGAGTCGTTCATTCACCTGTGTGCAACAGGGCGCGGCCCCCAAAATGTGCACATCCTCATGGTGGATACCGATGCCTCCAACGGCAATATAATGCGTGCCCGTAAAACGGCAGATGCCTACAATGAAATGCAGCGCTACGACTGGAGCGTAAAGACAACGGCCTCCAGCAGCCGCTGGAATCCATTAGCCAGCCGTGAGGAAGTCGAAGCTGGACTGTTCGGGACCGACATCACTCTATACAGCCTCACAGAGCCCCTCGACACGGTCATCAGTGGAGGACTCAATACCGCCTCAACAACGGAGGAAAAGACGCGACAGGTACTCGAACTGCTGTATGACGAAAGCGAACGAGAGGCGAAGTGCAAAGATGGGTTTCGTGCACGTCCTAATCTGGGATGTCTGCATCTCTCGGAGCATTTGAACAACGTGCTTGTGAACAACGAAAACGCACAGAACTTCTTAAGCGCGCTGGCCAATGCAGCTACGGGAACGTCAACAAACGTGCCCGTGATGGTAACCGCTTCTGTGTTCGGTGGAACCGGGGCCTCCCTGATTCCAGTGGTCCGTGAATGTGTAGAACGGGCGCTCGAGCGCACCCAGGGCACGATGGTCAACAAAGATCGTCTGCAGTGGAACGCGATAAAGATCTTACCCCACTACCAGCCACGCGAGCGCAAAGAGAGTGTTGATCCAGATCGTTTTCTGCTCGACACGGCCAGCGCGCTGCAGTTCTACAGTAAGGTGTACCGCACCAGCGACGCGATGTACGATGGGGTGTATGTCATCGGCTCCGATAATCCGGGGCGGAACCAGGTCGAAGCCCGTCTTGGCAGCACTGAACAATCGAATCCGCCGTATTTTGAAGAGTTTATGGCCGGGCTCGCGATGCTTGATGCGATTGGGCAACCGGGTGGTGACCGCCGCAAACAGGTGCGCGTGTTTGTGCCCGACAGCAACCAGGCCAAGCTGCAATGGCAGCACTTGCCTTACGACAACACGGCGGCCCTGCGCGAGCAGTTTGCATACCTGCTTCACCTTGCAGCCTTTCATCTGCGTCAGGGCGGGCAAGAGGACTTCTCGAAAGGGCTCGACCGTATGATCACCAGCATGTCGCCGGGCCATCTAAAGCAGTTGGGGTGGTACAACAGCATCATTGATCAATGGGCGAACAGCCACTTCCCACAGTACCAGCAAGCTGGAAAGCGGGATCGCCCGGCCCTCATTCAAGATGGGACGGGTGCCGGTGAATGGACGTTCGGGGCCAGACAGACCGAGGTCGCCGAGTATTTTGCACGCCTGTTGCTCTGGGCTGAATCCACATTGAAAGGAGGCGAGGTGAGCTTACTTTCTCACACCAAATCCGACTACTCAGCGATTCATCAGGCGATGGCGAATGTGAGTGCCGATGACGTAGAGGTAGATCAGGAAGAAACCGACACGGCTATGGTGCGCACCCTTCGTGCTGCACTCGCTGCTATGGCTCGCCTGCATCACAACGATGTGCGCCTGAAGGTCGACGTGGATGCCTTCCGTCTGATTGACTCCGACAACTGCATTC
>CAZZCI010000299.1:0-3618 GCA_964653015.1 uncultured Rhodothermales bacterium | reverse complement strand
CTGCCATCAACACCATCCACCCGTCAGTGCGACGCTGCCGAACAGCAGATCTGGCGATGGGTACAAGCCTGGGTTGAGAGTCTGTATTCTGTTCACAGGCACATGCTATCGTGGCGCGCTGGGCTGTTGTCGTTGCACTTATCGTGGGGGGCGTGTTCGCAGGGAGTGCGAAGCATGCCACGGCGCAGACCGTGGTTATCGAATCCGGTGATCCACTGGTAGATGTGCTAACCACTCTCCGCACAAACACCCCTCTCGACCTGGTATTTGCCGATCGGTTGGTCGAAGACATCTACACCTCTTGCACCTACGAATATGAAGAAGATCCCCTTGAAGAGGTGCTGGCCTGTGTGCTCGACGGCACTGGATTAGAAGCCAACCGCGTGCGTCGAAACCAATATGTGCTCGTCCAGGCACAAGACAGGCCCGATCCCGAAGGCCCCACGGTATCTCCATCGCCTCGCTTGTCGATTTCGGGATACGTGCGCGATGCAGAAACCGGAGAGGTGCTTCCCGGCGCGAACATTGTGATGCGTGAACTGCGAAGCGGCACGAGCACCAATCGGTCGGGCTATTTTGTGCTTTCCTCGCTCCCACCGGGGCCGTATCAGGTGCGCATAACGTACATGGGATACGAATCGGTGGACACCACGCTCACAGCAGGCGGCTCAAACGCACACATCGAACTTGCGCCTCGATCGCTTGAAGCTGATGAGGTCGTAGTTCAAGACAATGACAATGCCCTCACTACGCGGGCCCCCACCGCCGGCATGTCCACGCTCGCGCTGGATCAGCTCGACAATCTGCCGTCGCTGGGTGAGTCGGATCTGATTGCCGCCCTTCAGTGGACCCCCGGCGTGCAGCGCTCGGGGGCCGTAAGTGGAGGCTTGAGCGTGCGAGGCGCCTCCACCGATCAAAACTTGTACCTGCTTGAAGGGGCGCCCATCTACCATCCGTGGCACGCGTTTAGTCTCGTTTCCACGTTCCAAACGGAAACGCTGAAACAGACGTCGCTGTACCGAGGCACGTTTCCCGCCGAGCATGGCGGGCGCCTTTCGGCCATTGTGGATGCGCAGCTTAAGGATGGCAATCGAACCGAGCCCAAAGCGCAGGCGGCGCTAAGCATTCTAAGCGGTCGGTTTCACGTTGAAAGCCCCATATCCGAACGGACCTCGTTTATGGTTGCCGGACGGCGCTCGTACATCGACCGGCTTGTAGGGCGGGTGCATCCCATCGATGAAGGCGGACGCCGCGACACCATGCGAACCGGCTACGTGTTTTACGATACCAGCGCCAAGCTCACTACCCAGCTGGACGATCGCAACCGCTTTTCCATCAGCTACTACCACGGGCGCGACGACCTCGACTTGCGCCTGCCCTTTGATCTGTCGCTCGATTTTTCGTCATGGCTGCGGCCCACCGATCTGTTCTTTGAAATGGATCAGGACTGGTCGAATCGCATGATGAGTGCGCAGTACCAGGGTATTCCGTCGCCTTCAGTGGTTGTGAATGCAACCGGGTACTATTCCGGCTACCGAGCCAACGAGTCCGCATTTGTGCAGCCAACCACCACCGCCTCACTCGTCTCCGATTACGCCGTATCGGTTGATGATATGGGGCTGCGCGTGGATGTGGACCTCCATCAATCTATGACCCACATGTGGCGGTTTGGCACCCATCTGTCTCATCTCTACTTTACAAGCGAACTGGAAAGCAGCATTTCGAATTCGGCGACGGCCACAGCCTCCCCCACCGCGTCTGGGCCCGATCGAGAAGAAACGACGCGCCGCGTGGCCCAACTGGCAGGATACGCCCAACACACCTGGACCCCCACGCCCGAGCTGGATGTGCAGTCAGGAGTGCGCCTCAGCTACTTTTCGAGCGGGCAGTATTTCCATGTGCGTCCACGCTTCAACATGCAATACGTGTTTGATCCCCAATGGCTGACGGTGCAGCTAGGGGGAAGTGGCCATGTGCAGGCGCTGCATCGGATGCGAGATCGGTTTTCACTTGCATATGATCTGGTGTCAACACGGTGGGTGCCCTCCGACCGAGAGGTGCGTCCGGCAGAGAGTTGGCAAGTCACGCTGGGCGCGCGCAGTCAGCCCCGATCGTCGCTCTACCTGGAGGCCAACACGTATGCCCGGTGGAGCCAACACGCGTTGGTGCCCGAGAACACGTTGCAAACCAAAGACGGCTTGCAGGGACCGGGCATTGAGGTAGGGGCGTTGTTGGGACAGTACACGCCCTCGCGCGAGCGGGCCGTGGGCGCAGAAGCCGAGGTGCGCTGGGAGCGCGGGCGGTGGCGCATCCACCATAATACGGCGGTAGGCCGTACGTTTACACGAACCCCCGAGCAAGAAGAGACATCGGGCTATCGTCCTGCCGATTTGGATTTGCCCTGGTCAATGCGTAATTCCATCACGTGGGAGCCGGGGCGGTGGGAACTGACGCTGGCCGGAACGCTGCGCACGGGCTATCCCATCTCCACACCCGTGGGCTCGTATCGGCTCGGCGATGTGGAAGACACCGATCCGGTCACGTTTTTGTACCGACCGCACGTGAATAACGACCGCCTGCCGCTGTATGGGCGGGTCGATGCAACGCTGGGGCATCGGTTCAGGGGGATGGGAGCCGACTGGCATGTTCGGCTTCACCTGCATAACGCCATAAACCACCGCAACGTGGTCGGGCGTGCCTACGAGTCGGATGGCAACAACGGCGTAACCACCAACGACCAACGGGGACTGCCGATCATTCCGCTTTTTGAAGTGCAACTTACCCTGTAGCTATGTGGAGATATGCCACTTGGGGCCTCCTCTTGCTGGGACTCAGCACGCTGATGGGGTGTGACCTCACCGACTTTGAAGACCCCGAAACCACTGTGGTGGAGGCGTTTGTGGAAACCAACAAGATGCCTCCTCCTGTGTATGTGCGCAACGTGCAAGAACTGGGTGAGACGACCCCCGATGGGCGATCCGATGCACAAATCCACATGCTCCTTGGCGATTCTGTGGTGGCCTACGCGTCGGATGCGGACGAGGCGGGACGCTACGTTCCCGAATCCACCGGAGCGCCGATGTCTGCTCATCAGCCCTTCGAGATAGAAGTCCAGGTCGATGGCAAGACGGCCCGTGGAGCAAGCGAAACGCCTGCTGCCATTACGCTGGATAGCATTGCGATACGGGCTCCAGACGAGCCCATCGAAGCGGTGCGCGTTGACTCGCTGCGTCGTGACTCGCTTGACATTCCTGCCACCACCGACTTCATCTATCCGATTGATGTGGACGTGTACTGGACGGCCCCTACCACCGATACAGGAGCCGATACATGGGTACGTACTGCGCTTCGTCCCGCTGATACGCCGTTTACGCCTCGCATCGTGGACTTTTTCATTCAACCAGAAGCGGTCTTTCCCGAGTCGGATGCAGAAGCGTCGGAGGCGGTTCGTGCCTGGAGCGGTATCTATGCGATTCCGGTTGAAGAGGCCAACGAGACGCTGCCCACCCACGATCTGACCGTGCTAGTGGTGCGGAGCGGGGCGGCGTATGCCGAGTACATTGCCGAACGCGACGATCCCGACCGCCGTGAGCCGCCTTCAAACGTGGACGGAGCGCT
>CAZZCI010000298.1:2485-3639 GCA_964653015.1 uncultured Rhodothermales bacterium | reverse complement strand
CAGCAAGACTCACTCGACTACTACGAGACGATCCGCGCCGACTTTCAGCGCGACCGGGCCGACGCCAAGCAGCGCTACGAGAACGTACGCGAAGCGCACGAAATCGTGCAACAGGTGCTGGAGTTTCTCCGCGATTACCTGGAGGTCGAGGAGGTAACCGCCGAACACGTTGCAGACATTGCCGAAGACACCAACCCAATGGCCCAGCAAGCCTACGATGTGCTCACGTTCTTCTACGATCAGGGCGTAACCCCACAAGACATCAAGGACTTCTACGACCGGATGTACACGCAGGTCAATTTCGGATACGACACGTCGTTCGATCCGCGCCCCATCGTCGGCGATGACTATACCAACTGGACAGAGACCGGCTACGGGAATCCTGATGTGCATGGCCCCGACCCCGGCCACGGCACCCATGTATCGGGCATTATCGGCGCTGAGCGCGACACGAGCCTTACCATCGACGGCGTAGCCCCAGCGGTGCGCATTATGCCGGTCCGTGCGGTGCCCAATGGCGATGAGCGCGATAAAGACGTGGCCAATGCTATCCGCTATGCTGCCGACAACGGCGCCGATATAATCAACATGAGCTTCGGCAAGGGCTATTCCCCACAAAAGCACGTGGTTGACGACGCCGTCCGCTACGCCGACTCGCTGGGCGTGCTCATGGTGCATGCCGCTGGTAACAGCGCAGCCAACAACGATACCTCGGATAACTTCCCAAATCCATTCTATGAAGACGGCGACCGTGCCACGCACTGGCTTGAGGTCGGCGCCTCGTCGTGGTCGGTCGACGAAACGCTGGCGGCCAACTTTTCCAACTACGGCGCCGAAACGGTAGACGTGTTCGCGCCTGGAGCCGACATCTACTCCTCAACCACCGGCAACGACTACCGGTTCAACAGCGGCACCAGCATGGCCGCGCCCATGGTGTCAGGGCTGGCGGCCTTGCTCATGGCGTACTACCCGGACCTGGATGCAGAAACGGTGCGGCAGATCATCAAAGACTCAGCCGTCCGCTATCCGGATCTGGAGGTCGAGCGCCCCGCCGAGGACCCTGATGCGCCAGCCGAACTGGTACCCTTCAGCGACCTCTCGATCACGGGCGGCATCGTGAACGCCTACCGCGCTGTGGAGATGGCCGAGGAGCA
>CAZZCI010000298.1:0-2385 GCA_964653015.1 uncultured Rhodothermales bacterium | reverse complement strand
CCGTTCCACGCGGTACCTCGGCGTGTCGGCAGACAGCCATTCGGACTGAGGGCGCTCTTCCGCAATGGCTTGCAGCACCGTACGCAATTCGTCTTCATCACGCGGGGTCACCGGATCGGGATCGTGACGCCCCAGACACACATCGCATTTCCCACACGGATCGCTATCCTCTCCGAAGTAGGCCAGCAACTGCTGACGGCGACACGTTGCTGACTCGGCGTAGCTTATCATCGCAGCCAGCCGGTCTTCAGCCCGTTCACGAGCGGCGGCTACTGCTTCGCCCTCTACCGGCCACTGCTTCGCCCGCGGGTGTAGCAGTTCCAGATGAATCGCCCGTCCGGGTTTGCGCCATTCCAGCAGCCCCCGCTCCGCCAGATAGTCCAGCCCCTTGAAGATGCGCGCACGGGGCAAATCCATGCGGCGCTCCAGCTGCTTCACGTTTAGATGCCACCACCTGCTGTAGGCATCAGCATGCACACTGCGGATGAGGTCGAGCACGAATGCCTTCAGCGCGCTGTTCGACTGATTGCGCGCAAACGAGCGGACCTCCGATGCCCGCTGCCGGAATCGAATCCAGCCGCGATGCCGCCGATTGGGCAGCCGCTGCCACGCCTCCGCCCGCTCCAACATGTCGATCGCCGTGCGAATCTTAGAGGCGTGCAAATCCGTGACGCGCTGCACAGCCTTCATATCGACGGTGAGCGGGGCATCGGGGAGGCCGCCGAGTGGAATTTGTCCGACATTGCAGATGCCGGTGTACACCGCCTGGATCTCTTTCACCGAGGGATGCCCGGTCTCGATGAGGGCCTCCTGCGTATCGGCATCGGGCGGCTGATAGAAGAGCACGGCATACGCCCGCTCGCCATCGCGCCCGGCCCGGCCCGCCTCCTGGTAGTACGCCTCCAGCGACGACGGCAGATCGACATGCACCACAAACCGCACATCCGGCTTGTCAATGCCCATTCCAAACGCATTCGTGGCTACGATCACACGCACCTCGTCCTGAATCCATTGCTGCTGCGCATCAGTGCGACGCCTGGAATCCATGCCCCCATGATACCCCGCTGCCGAAACCCCCTCGTTCTGCAGCCAGTCGGTCCACATCTCCACGTTGCGCCGAGTCGACGCATACACGATGCCGCATCCGGGCACACCGTTCAGCACGTCGCGCAGCTTGTCGCGCTTGTTGGCCGTCTGAAAGACCGACCACACCAGATTTGGACGATCAAAGCCCTGCACGACGACCTTCGGGTCCTTCAGGTCGAGCAGGTCCTGCACGTCGGCGCGCACCTCGGGGGTTGCTGTTGCCGTAACCGCCAGCATGGGCGGATCACCAAGCGCCTCGCGAGCCGGGGCGATCTCTTTGTAGTCGGGGCGGAAATGATGCCCCCACTCACTTACGCAGTGCGCCTCGTCCACCGCCAGCAGCGACACGTTCAGTTCCGCCGCACGGGCCTGAAAGTGCGTGGTCGTTAATCGCTCCGGCGCCACGTACAGCACGTCGTAGAGGCCGTGCTCGGCATTGACCAGGCACTGCTCCCGATTCCGTCGCGACATGGCACTGTTCAGCGCCGCGGCCCGGATTCCGTTCCGCTCCAACCCTTCCACCTGATCTTGCATCAGCGCAATGAGCGGCGAAATGACGAGTGTGAGTCCGTCGAAGAGCACTGCAGGCACCTGGTAGCAGAGCGACTTGCCGCCGCCCGTCGGCAGAATGCCCATCACATCGCGTCCTTCGAGCACCGCCTCAATGATTGCCGCCTGCCCCGCCCGAAACGACGGATACCCCCACCGGTCCTGCATCGCGGTGCGGGCATCCTCCAGCGTGTACGAAACCGTGTCGGCAGGCATGCAAGTACAAGTCGATCAGCGATGAAACACACGACAGTATTGCAACGCTCCAACCTGTGCCTGCGTTCAGTACAACGTAGATCCTCCGCATCCCCCTGTATTTCTGCTGCGTATGTCCACCCCTCGCGTTTCCATCATCATCGTCACTTGGAATGCGCTTCCGCTCTTGAAGCAGTGCCTGCCCTCGGTGGCGGCCACCGACTATCCGAACCTGGAGATCATCGTGGCCGATAACGCTTCAGACGATGGCTCCGCTGCGTGGGTCGAATCCGAATATCCTGCGGTGAAGGTAGTGCGGCATCCCCAGAACTGGCGCTTCTGCAAAGGCAACAACCGCGCGGTGCCGTATGCTACGGGCGACTACATCCTACTCTTGAACAACGACGTGGAGGTGCCGCCCGGCTGGCTCCGTCCGCTGGTGGAGGCGTTCGAGACGGATCCGGAGATTGGCGCAGCGCAGCCCAAGATGCTGCAGTACGACGACCGAAATCGCTTCGAGTACGCCGGCGGCGCGGGCGGATTCATCGACCGGGT
>CAZZCI010000297.1:0-3639 GCA_964653015.1 uncultured Rhodothermales bacterium | reverse complement strand
TCTTTGGCACCGCCCCCCGATACGTCATCCTGAACTTGATTCAGGATCCATTCCCTCGACTATTCCCCCGAGAAGACGCCCAGATGAGAAGACGCTCAGATGGGTCCTTGTTGTAAGATCCAACAGTCTCTCATTGAACAGGCAGTGGAGGAAACCAACGTTAAATAAACAACATAGCGAAGAAAAAGTTATGTGCAAGGACTAGCCGAAATGGGCAGGGCCGTTCAATCACCCAGAGCCTGCTGAGCGTCGCGGAGATGGTTCGGCGTGCTCCGGGCTGGGCCCGTCGCGTGCTCACCATGACAGGTTTTTTTGGAGGGGATGGAACACACAGTTTGGTACGGTCTCCGTCCCCTAACAATCAGCTGCGACAGTGCACTACCCCTCCGCACAGTGCTCTTTGATGAGCGCTTTTGCATCCTCGATAGTCGTGCCCCAGGCTGCATCATCGGCCTTGGTGAGCGTCACGAACGCCGGCATCAAGAACACATCAACGACACCGTCAAGCTCAATAAGTGCTTCGCCCAACGGATCGCCCTGCGCATCCTCCGGCGTTTTGATCGCCAGCAGCTTAGCATCGGTAAGGGCCCCCTCTGAAGGCGTAAGCTTCACGCTATTAGGATTCGGGGTAGTATCAGTTTGGATCGTCATAGAAAAGGGGGCAATGTGTGTAACAGTCAGGCAAACAATGAACAACCGGGGGAGGTAAAGCGGTATATTGGGCGGATGCGCAAATGTGCCCCCGCAATGTGCCCTTGTGCGGCAGAGTGAACGGGGTATTCATTTGCGATATGCTGCACAACTGCTATATTGAACGCACCTGTAGACTTGTCCCGATTCGCCTCTTATGGAGCCTACGCGTACGCCATCCTCGCCCCCTCCGCCGGAAAGCCGCTTCGAGCGCATTGCCACCCACGCCCAAGGCGTGGTTGACGACGTGCGCCAGTGGGTCGATCTGCGCCTTGACCTGGCGGTCATGGATTTAGAGAGCACCCTCGACGAACGGCTCAACCGAGTGGCCATTGGCATCATCATGGCCGTGTTTGGCGGGCTGGCTGCGTTCTTTCTGCTTACCACTGTAGCCATCGGATTGGGATGGCTGCTGGGCCATCCGTTCTGGGGGTTTCTTATCGTAACGCTGGGGCTGGGCACCGTTGCGCTGGTCGTGAAGCGCACACAGCCTACGCTGGTGCAAACCGGCTTGTATCGACAGTGGAAGCAAGCCCAGGCCAAACGCGAACAGGCTAAGGCTGCCGACACAGATACCTCCGCAGACGAGCCTGCCAACAACAAGCCTACGGACGATGAGGAGGCGCCCCCTGCCGCCTCTACGACCAACTCAGCATCCAGCAACGCGTCCTCGTAACCGTTTATCGTACCGCCTTCTGCTTTTTCTGCTATGCCTAACGATTCCACGCCCTCGCGCGACGACGTATCCGATCAGCTTGACGCCACCAAGGCGTCGCTCACCAGTCGCTTTGATGCGCTCAAGGATGAGGTGGACGACGTAAAAGAAACGGTGCGCACTACGCTGCGCGAGCACCCGCTGGCCAGTGCCGCCGGTGCGCTTGGTGCCGGATTGGTTGTGGGCTGGCTCTTTAGTGGACGTCCCACGCGCTCGCAGTGGGCCTCGCGGTATGCCACTGCGGTGGAAGACGATCTGCGTGCTGCTCTCGAATCGGGCGCCGATGCCGATACCATCGTCGATGAGGTGCTGCGCGACCGCGTGCCCATTGTTGTGGAGGCCGCTCCACCGTCCCCTAAGTCCAGCCTGCTGCGGCGCGCTGCCGGCACGGTCACACAGGCCGCGCTGCATGTGGCGCTCTACCAGCTGTCGAATCGGTTGGCGCAGCGCGCCCTCGACGATCCGTCTGATGAAGCCGCGTAGCGCGACCCGCGCGGCTCTTCTTCTGTTTGTGTTATCCTACGTTACTATCTGCTCCTATGCGCTTACTCCTCTTTGGTCCGCCCGGTGCGGGCAAAGGTACCCAGGCTCGCAAACTGGTAAACCGCTATGACCTGACCCAAATTGCGACCGGCAATATCATCCGGGCTGCTATGAAAAACGAAACGCCGGTTGGGCTCGAAGCCAAGGCATACGTCGAAAAGGGCGAACTCGTGCCCGACGACGTAGTGCGCAAACTGGCCGAAGATGCCATCGAAGATGCCGGCGCGCGCGACTTTATCCTCGACGGATACCCGCGTACGCTGCAGCAAGCCACCTGGCTCACGTCGTTTTTGGCGGCGCAAAATGCTCCGCTCGATGCCGTGCTCAGTCTAGATGTAGCTGATGAGGAAATTGTCGATCGCCTTTCGAAGCGGCGCGTCCATGCCGAAACGGGCGAAAACTACCATCTCGACGTAAACCCGCCCCCCGAGGATGTCGACGACGATCTCATCATTCAGCGTCCCGATGACAAGCCCGAAACGGTGCGCAATCGCCTATCGGTGTACCACGAACAAACCGAGCCGCTGAAGAACTACTATCGCGACCGCAGCCTGCTTATTGCGGTAGACGGTACCGGCAGCCCCGATGACGTCCACGCACGTATCGTTGACACGCTCGAATCGCTTGCGTAAGTGCCCATGTCGGTCCCCCCTTCTGTATCGGTGGATGCGCTGCGTATCCGCTGTAACGACGCGTTGGCAGCCGTTGCCGCCAATCGAACCCCCGATGCGCTGTTTGCGCCCGTGCGCTACGTGCTGCAGGGCGGCGGAAAGCGTGTGCGTCCGGTTCTGGTGTATCTGGTTGCGCAGGCATACGATGTGCCACTGAAGCAGGCCGATCCGGTAGCACTGGCTGCCGAGGTGTTTCATAACTTTACGCTGGTGCACGACGACATCATGGATGCAGCGCCCGAACGGCGAGGGCGTCCTACCGTGCATGAGAAGTGGGATACGCCAACGGCCATCCTGGCGGGCGATTGGCTTATGGGATACGCCACCCAACTGCTTCGCAAAGCCGATGCCTCTACCGAAGCTCTGCTAGACGTCTATCAACCCATGGTAGATGCGCTTTGCATAGGCCAGGCGCACGATACCGATTTCGAGACGCGCACCGATGTGACGGTACAGGCGTACATCGATATGATTGATGGTAAGACGGGGGCTTTGCTTGCTGCCTGCATGGCGTGGGGGGGCGTGCTTGCGGAGGTGCCAGAAGCCAGCCGCACTCAACTGCACGATGCTGGCATGGCACTCGGGCGCGCCTTCCAGATTCAAGACGACTTGCTCGATGTAATTGCTGATCATGACGACTGGGGCAAGGCCATCGGCGGGGATCTGCAGGTAGGCAAGCGCACGTTTATTACGCTTACAGCTCTACAAAGGGCTTCCGGATCGACCCAGACGTGGCTGCGCGACACCCTCTTCGAAAACGGCGGTTGTCCGCCTGATCAGATTACGGCTGTGCAGAAAACGATGCGCGACCTGGGCGTGTTTGAGGCGGCCCGTGAGGCGGTGGCGCAACACACCGCGTCGGCTCATGAGCAGCTAAGGCTCCTTCCCGAGACGCCCGCCCGTGCCGCGCTCTTTGATCTGCTTGATCGGCTGCAGCAGCGGGCGTACTAAATAGCCCAGCAGAAACACGCGCCCACGGTGCCACTCCAGAGAAAGCGCGTTCGACCGGTGTGGCGCTAG
>CAZZCI010000296.1:0-3645 GCA_964653015.1 uncultured Rhodothermales bacterium | reverse complement strand
ACATCGCGCCGGGCCACTTCGACGTGCTCACGTTTACCGTCTACTTTCCGGCGTAGTCTCTGTAATAGAACCCCAACTTCGAATGTCTCGCCTGTTTAGCCACGTTGCAAGTAAAGTTGGACATAATACCGAAGATCTTGCAACGGAGGCCCTTTTCTATATCCTGCAGTCCGATGAGGTGCTGTTGGAGGCGTTTGTCGCACATGTGAATGACGTCTCGGGCGCTACACTTGAGGCCGATATGCGGCTGGCAACGCAGAAAACAACCACTGATGGTGGGCGCCCAGATCTGATTGGCTGGGTGCGCGGAAACGAATGTCGTCTCTTTGTTGAATCCAAGTTTGGCGCCAGCCTCTCAGGAAACCAGCCCACGGGTTACCTGGGTGAATTGGAAAGTGAAAGTGGGTCTGTACTTCTATTTCTTGTCCCAGATCGACGAAAATTACCGATTTGGAGAGAGGTCGCATCCAAATGCGCAGAAGACGGATACACGCCAAAAGTAGACGCTTCGACGTATCATATACATTTCGACTCTGGACAGCATCTTTCAATAACCACATGGAGCAATGTCCTGAACATACTTGAGCAAGCTGCTCTAAACCATTCTGCAATCGAAGCAGCGGAGGATCTGCGGCAGCTTCGCGCGTTGTGTGAACAGCAAGGAAGCGGCGTATTCCGACCGTTTAAGGAAAATGAGTTTGATCCGTGGATTGCGGAGCGGATAATCGATCTTCATGACATCGTAGACGATCTCAAAGGGACACTCGAAAGCCAATCAACCGCATGGAACGTCACATCGAAGCAGGTTGGTCTGTCCAATATGAACTACCGGTTCTTCGCTAAGCTTCATGGCTGCAAGGCAGGAATCGGGATAAAGTACCGCTGGTGGGCCAAGCGCGGTCTTTCACCGCTCTGGATGCGGCTGTTCACCGAGAATCGGAAGACGCAATACAGAGGCAAAGAGCTATTAGATTGGCCTCGGCCTGTTTTTGAAGGAGACGACTTTGGGCCGACCCATCTTCTGGTTCCTTTCGAGACACCGACAGGTCTCGGGCGCCAGGATGTCGTCCGCCATCTTGTTGACCAACTCCAGTCCATCGCTACTCGGCTCGAACCTGTTCTTGCCAGCAGCAACTGAACTCAAACGTCCATCTCGCTTTTCGAAACCCCCAACCATTCCCCCATGCCCGACACGCCCTCTCACATCACCACCTCTGGCGGACTTCTCACCCAGGCTGTTGTCGACGAGTTGCGCGAGGCGGCGGTCTCACGCTCGCACATGGACGCGCCGTCGTTTGCGCTGCCGTGGACGCCTGCTCCGACCACCGAGAACGCGCTCAACGACGACATCGCGACGGCCTGGGAGCTGCTTAAGGAGCGGTGGGATAGCATCCAGCAGGAGCCGGGCGGGCTCGATGCGCTCGATACCTCGGCCGTGCGCCGCCGCTGGCTCATCCCGCTGTGTAGCCTGCTCGACTTCAGCCCGCAGTACCAGCAAGGCGACCTGCGTCCGACCGATGACGACGCGCTACGCTTCCCAATATCGCACCGAGGCTGGATCTCCCCCAAGGCTCCGAGTCCGCCCCCGGTGCATCTGCTGCCTGCCACGCAACTGCTCGACGAGCGCCACGGCAGCGGACGCGGCCCCAAGGCCAAGTCGCCGCACGATATGGTGCAGCTCTTCCTGAATGTAAGCCCCGACGACCGCTGGGCGCTGCTCTCCAACGGACGCACGCTGCGCCTCCTCCGTAACTACCACCACACCTTCTCGAAAGGCTACATCCAGTTCGACCTCGAAAGCATCTTCGAGACGCGCGCCTACGCCGACTTCCGCGCGCTCTACCGTCTGGGCCATGCCAGTCGCTTTCGCATCCCACCGGCCCCCGAAGACGACGCTGAGGCCGCCTGCCCGCTCGAATCCATTCACCAGACCGCCCGTGCCGCCGGGGTCAAAGTAGGCGAGAAGCTGCGCCCGCAGGTGCGTACCGCCATCGAGCACCTCGCCAATGGCTTCCTGCAGGGGGATGCGGAGCTGATCGACCTCCTGCAAGACGACATCGACGCCGCCCGCGCGTTCTACCGCGACGTGCTGCGCGTGGTGTATCGCATGCTGTTTCTGCTGTTTGCCGAGCAGCGCGGCCTCGTGCCCGATGCCAGCGCCCCACGCGCCGATCTCTACTGGAGCGACTACAGCCTGACCGCCCTCCGCGAGCAGGCCGAGTCGGGCGTGCCCCGCAGCGATCGCCACACCGACCTGTGGCAGGGCCTCACCACCACGTTCAAGATGGTGCGCAAAGGCACCGAAGCGCTTGGGGTCTTCGGATACAACGGCGAACTCTTTGCCACCGGGCCCGACACCTACCTTGAAGGGCGTGCCTGCGACAACACCCGGCTGCTGCAGGCCATCCGGGCGCTTACCCTGATTGAGGATGAGGGCGTGCTGCAGCGCATCTCCTACGTCGATCTCGGGGTCGACGAGCTGGGCTCGGTCTACGAAAGCCTGCTCGACTTCACCCCGCGCGTGACCACCGGCCCCGAAACCATCGACGGCGACGACTTTGCCGCGGGCACCTTCGTGCTCGACCCGCGCGGACTGGAGCGCAAGCAGTCCGGCTCCTACTACACCGACGACTCGCTCGTCAACGAACTCATCAAAAGCGCGCTCCTGCCCGTCATGCGCGATCGCCTGCAGCGCGCCGGGCTGCCCGTTCGGTCGGTTCAGGGGGATGCGGAGGCTGCTGGCGGGTTGCTGGAGGACTACGCCGAACTCGACGCCTCTGCCCGTGACGCGGGGGTAGCTGCGCTGCTGGATATGGATATCGTTGACCCGGCCGCCGGGAGCGGGCACTTCCTCGTAGCCGCAAACAACGTGATGGGCGCTGAAATTGCCCGCCTGCGCACCGGCGATGCGTATCCGCACGAGCGGGCCATCCGCCAGGCCACGCGCGACGTGCTCGCCCAGTGCATCTATGCGGTGGACCTCAACCCGATGGCAGTCGAGCTCTGCAAGGTGAGCCTGTGGATTAACGCCAGCGTAGACAACGAGCCGCTGAACTTTCTGGATCACCACATCAAATGCGGCAACTCGCTCATCGGCGCCACGCCCGAGCTGCTCAAAGATGGCGTGCCGTACGAGGCGTTCGACCACACCCGCTCGGGCACGCATCGCGAGCAGGCCAAAGCGTTTCGGAAGACCAACCGGAGCGAACGCCGCGAGAGCAAAGACGGCATCGGGGTACAACTCGGCGCGTTTGCCGAAGGCATGACCACCGACCCCGGCACGGCATACGCGGCGGGCGACTTCGTGCAGCTTGCACAGGCTAATCCCCAGAAGGCTCGTGAGGTGTACCACTCATGGAGCCAGGACCCGAGCCGCCAGCGGGCCAAGCTGGAAGCAGATGCGTGGACCGCTGCCTTCTTCTGGCCCATCGACGCGCACACCGAATGGGCGCCGACCTATGGCGAGGTCTTTCGCCTGCAGCGCGAAGGGCCCGGCGCCATTCCCGCCGAGGAGGCCGAGCGGATCAAGGCACTGGCCGACCGCCACCGCTTCTTTCACTGGCATCTGGAGTTTCCCGATGTGTTCTCCGACGGAGAACATCCTGAGCGACCGGAGGAAGTCGAAGGATCTCTTGGAAACGGGCA
>CAZZCI010000295.1:1793-3654 GCA_964653015.1 uncultured Rhodothermales bacterium | reverse complement strand
GGTTCGGATGTCGGTCATGCGATCACGGACCTCCTCCGTGATACGCTCCTCCCGTTCAATTTCCGCATACGGGGCGGTGATAGAATAGTACAGAAAGTACGCAAGCCCGATGATGACAATAGCCAGCACGACTTGCAGGATGGTCCGAGTACGATCGCTGTGTAGCGCCATGAATGCAACGGTGAGTCAAAACAAGAGCACGAGGGTGTGGGGGGATGTGCTGAGTAGACATATTTTTCTCGCTACCCAGCACGCCCAAAAGTATGCGCTTTCGTTGCGAAATGCAACCACGATGCAATAGATCCCGCTAGTGGGGCTCTAGAACATGCGTTGCACGCAAACGCGCAGGTGCAAATAGCAACAAATAGTGGAGAGGGCCCACTCTAGTTACGGGGTGGTGAGCAAAGGTTGGGCAGCTTCGAGTGATCCATCATGCGGCGCAGGCTCCAGCCCCATGATTTCCGTCATAAGCGGATACAAGTCTACAAAGTTCAGGCTATCGAGGCGGGCTTGACCGTCAAATGCGGGCCCATGCGCCATAAGGATAGTCTGCATATTATCGAGTTTGGGGTCGTAGCCGTGCGTTCCGCCCTCCAGGCGGTCGCGATTATTTTCAAAGTACGGCGTTGTAGAGATTGACCAGGTGTCTTCTGCAATGGCAATGATTTCGGGGATGCGGTGGTGACCCTGAAAGTGCAGCTCTTCGGGTACATCGTCGCGATGGTAGGCGTCGATGGGAGCCAGGGCATCCAGCGTGTCAATGATCGGTTGCGGGTCAACGCCGTCGCGCGGAGAGATCATCGCCACCGGGGTAAAGTCCGTGATGTGGACATCGTCGGTGTCAAAGTGTTCATCCAGCAGGATGGTGCGGTCGGGGGAGATGGGGCTCATGCCATGATCGGAGGTGATGATCACGTTGGCCGATCCATGCAAGCCGCGTTCATCAAGGCCATCAAAGAGGCGTTCGATGTACCCATCGACCTCGTACAGGGCCTGACCTACCTCTTCATGCTCGGGCCCATACCGGTGGCCGCGCGAGTCCACCTTGCTAAAGTAGAGCGTGATGAAGTCAGGTCGTTCGGCGTCGGGCAGGTCAATCCATTCGAGCACCTGATCGACTCGGTCTTCGCCGGGGATGCGCCCGTCGTATTCGGTCCAGTAGCTGGGGCGTGTGCCGTCGATCTCGGCCTCGGAGCCGGGCCAGAAGTAGGTGGCTGCGGTTTGGCCTTGCTGCTCGGCCGTTACCCAGATCGGCTCGCCGTCGTCCCACCAGCGTCCATCGGTAACGGCGTCGTCATTGCTCATTGTGAAGCGGCCCAATTCATCATCGTACATGTTATTGGAGAGGATGCCGTGGTTCGACGGATACAGGCCGGTAACGAGCGAATAGTGATTTGGAAAGGTTTTCGTTGGAAAGACGGGCACGAACCGTTCAACGAATGCACTTTCCTCCATAAGCGCTTCCAGGTAAGGCGCATCGTACAGGTCAAAGTAGTCGTGGCGAACCCCGTCAATGGAGATGAGGATGAGCGGCTCATAATCGGCGGCTTCGGTTTCCTCCTCAGACGGCGGGTTGACGGTGTCGTTAAACTCGGGCGGTTCTGCACATCCCACTCCGAGAAGAGCGATGAGAAGAACGCTGGCAAATAGACGCAATGTGGACATGAACAAGGGGCGCGGTTTAGTAAGGCCGACGGATACGTAATGTATACGTTGCACTCTTTCAAGGTTGCATTCAGGGCCTCCACGTCAACAGTTCGCGTTATGGATTGCCTGCGCAGTAAGATGTGGTGCTTTCTACCGCAACAAGCCGTATCGTAGTATCAGCCGGAACGACAAACTCGCTAAAACCGACGGGGTC
>CAZZCI010000295.1:0-1693 GCA_964653015.1 uncultured Rhodothermales bacterium | reverse complement strand
GAGTCTGAAGGCAGGTGTTCGTGCGGAGCGGGTGCTGTGTGGGAGGCTGCGCTGCATCCAATCAGCACACCACTCAGCACGATCCCTACAAGCATTAAGAACCTGTTCATTGTGTAGTTAGCGGCCAATCAGGTAGTAAATGATGGCGCCTACCAAGGGAAAGATAATAATGATGAGCGCCCAGATGACTTTGTTGAGCGGCCCGCGGCCCCGGTCGCCAAGCAAGTCAATGAGTGCCACTACAGCAACCACTACGACAAAAATTGAGAAGAGGTTGCCAGGGAATGACACAAGGTGGTCGGTTAGGTTGCGTCCACAGCCGGTCAACACGAGCAGCAGTGGCAAGAGCAGCAGTGGGGTGGCGCGTGCAAACAGACGGTCTAACATAGCATCAAAACGGTGTTGGAGTAGAAGGTAACGAGCGTTATGGTATCCAACCTACGCATCGGGCTGGAGAAATGATACACTGAGGCCGCAGACAGGGTGGGCACATGCAGCGAGGGGATCGGTATAGGCGACCCCGTGATTCGATTTGAAGCGTCTCGCACCGTATCATCATGACCCTGTATACCATTTTGGTTCGGCTCCTGCGGTTGATCAATCATCTATATTTTGTGGATGTGCGGTCATCGGGGCGGGAGCATGTGCCGGAGTCGGGGCCTGTGCTGCTGGCTGCCAATCATCCGGGGTCGATTCTAGATTCAGTTCTCATGACCACCCAAATCCCGCGTCCGATTCGGTTTCTGGCACGCAGTGGGCTGTTTCGCATTCCGGTGCTGGCTACGTTCTTCCGACAGATGGGGGCGATTCCTATTTATCGGTCAAGCGAAACGAAAGGGGCTGGGCACCGCAATCGCGAGGTGTTCGAGAAGGTATATGAGCTCTTTGAGGAAGGGGGATGTGTGGGGATCTTCCCCGAAGGAAAAAATGCGCCTCGCACGCAGGTAACGCCAATCCGCACCGGCACCGCTCGGATGGCGCTGGGGGCCGAAGCGCGCAACGACTATGAACTGGGATTGGTGATTGTGCCTGTGGGCATCAACTTTGAAAGTCGCGATTTGCTCACGGCAGCGGTGCTGCTTCGTTTTGGCACGCCGATTCGCGTATCCGACTATGCCGAGATGCATCGTTCGCAGCCCGATCAGGCGGTGCAGCAGCTCACGGCAGATGTGCAGGCTGCGCTTCAGCGGCAGGCTATGCACATCGAAGACGAAAAGGCCCAGGCGCTGGCTGACGACCTGGCCTCGGTGCTTGGCGATAAGGTGGCCGCCGCCATGGCAGGTGCCCCCGATGAAGATGCGCGCTCCTCTTCATGGGGGCAGCGCGTGGTGGATTGGGTGCTTGGGTTGTATCAGCGAACCACCTCTGCCGATAGCTATGCGTTTGAGCTTCGCATGCTGCGCCGTAAGTACATCTACGACGTGTTGCACCGCGCCTCGCAAGCCGCCCCTGAAGCGGTAACTGCTCTTCGCAACCGCGTGGAGCGATACAAGGATCACCTGCGCCAGAATCAACTGCGCGCTGCGCTTTCCGATTCGTTTGAGGGTCCGGTGCGTGAGCGGCTGCTGCGGTTGCGCATGACGCTGTATGCCGTGGGAATGGCCCCCATTGCAGCGTTTGGGTTCGTGCATAACGCAGTCCCTTATCTCTTCACGAAGCTTACCGCCCGCCAAATTGACGATGAGGCCATTCG
>CAZZCI010000294.1:0-3674 GCA_964653015.1 uncultured Rhodothermales bacterium | reverse complement strand
CATCGCGACGAGGACGCGGTGCGATGCGAGTCAAATCCATAGCCGGGGACCGCTTGCGTCCCCGGTAGATTCTCCGTAGAGACACAGCGCGCTGTATCCCTACGAACTCTCATCCTATCATCCTGGACGGCGCAGCCCGTTGTCGGGTGCGCATACCTTTCGAAATCAAGAGCGATGAAAATCATCAATGGGTGAGAGACACTTTTCCCAGTATGAGAGCACATATCCAAAGTACTCCTCATACTGTTCAGGATCGTAGTACGTCTGATTCCGTGCCCCTTTCGCCCGTTTATGACAGTTGTTCATTCTCTTAACAAACGTGCCGTGCGCTCGGTCTACTCGGTCCCAATCTACATATATGCCGTGCAGGTGCAGATAAATTGATACGATGAGACGACTGACTCGTCCGTTTGCGTCGTAGAACGGGTGCACCCGGTTGAAGCGCATGTAGAACTCGATAGACGCACTCGGCGGATCGACACTATCATCTGATAAAACACGAAAGGTATGCCTCAGGTCATCTTCGATATCTGCTGGAGGGCTCCCTTTAAACTTCATTGTTCTACGTCCAGGCCGTTTTCCTCCAAAGAAGACCGTCCCTCCGCCTGGATCCGTCGCCTTTCTGTAGCGTCCTGCGTTCGAGAGAATGCCCTGATACAGGTATTCGTGGAGCGCAAGCGCTATCTGATGGAGGACTCTATCAAGGTCTGACGCGACGCTTCCGTTTTCGTCTCGACCATATTTTTCAGATATGCTTTCGTATGTTTGCGCTATGGCAAGGTAGCGCCCCTTGATTTTTTCCTGGGCACTACGCGCCCCAGGCGCTTCTTCCGTCCCGAATACATCTATCAATTCTTGCAGGTATCCAAGCTCACTGTCCGGAGGAATAGGTTCTGTAGCCATCAGACCTGCCCTGTGAAGCAGTCAAAGAAATGCGAGGTTGTACTTGCACTACAAACTGCTAAACAAGTCCAGCGCTGAATTGAGCTCTTCCCTTCCTTCCTGAAGCTGTTTGAGATACGACTCGTACGACTCGTAGGTCGCGGCGACCTCTGCATCTCTCGCGTTCATGTCCAACTGAAACGAATGCTGGAAGTCGCTCTGAACGGTATAAAACGTATCATCTCTTGCACCGAGAGGAAAGTTCTTGGCAAACCACTGGGTGCTATAGTAGTCATGCATTGCCTGCTCCGGAATCACAGCATTCTTTGGCGTCTCTCGCCAGGGCGCTTCTTTGTGCGTCATCGCCGAAAGGCTGAGCGCACTAAACGGACCATAGCAGTTGAGGATAAAGTCTGCAAGTCTCTTGCTGTATCCAGTCGGAGATGGCGAGTTTGCCACATCCTCGCGCGGGATAGGGGCATCTCCATATTCTTGAAAGCGCCTCCACAGATCTGGATTTACGGGACCGTACTCCCATTTTTTAAAGTCCGCCTGCACGAGTGGGTGTCCGTCCACCAGGCTCCACACTTTCACATAGTACAAGAGCTTCTGCAGCTTCATTGGCGTGACGTCGCCATACGTCTGCGCCTTGCCTATGACATACGGCACCAGATTGGAGTCGAGCTCCCTCATCGCTTTCGTGTGTTGGTGCGTGGCGAGTGACATGGTGTGTTCGTAATAACCTCGCACCCACCTTCGATGTTCGCTTTACAGGACAAAACCGCGTGTGGCACACACCGAGACGGATCGCACAGGGTGTGCGGCCAGCCTGTAGGGACACGGCGCGCCTTTTCCACACAAAAGCAGGTGAGGTCGAACTACTGGCCTGTCACAGATCACTGCTTGCCCCGGACGTTGCTGGGGCACGGGATCTGGAGCACGCGTGCTCGGCGAACAGGCCTTGGTTATCAGGGGACGTTCCGTTTCATTTCACTACTCCCACGACTTCTTTGCTAGACGATCTGCAATCGTCTCTGTATCGGGAAGCGGCTCGCCTTCTTCGATGTCGAGATAATCGCGCAGGGAGAAGTACTGTGCGCTCATCATGCCGTACGGAGACGTTTTCCGGAATTCGGTCGGATGAAACGTGTCCACGAGGAGGAACTCGTGACCGGTATCCAAGCCGTATCCGTGCTTCGTGCCTGCCTCAATCGCCCCTCGAATCCGATGCTCCTCCGCTTCGGAGATCGTCGCGCCGTTCTGTATGACCAACTCGCTGTCTACAAGCTCGGCTTCGACGGTCTTGGCCAGCTTGCCAATCCCGCGAATGCTCTTCTTGTAGTAGATGCCGACGTACTGATGGGACTGGTACCCGCGCGAACTGGGGTGGTAGTAGAGATCGTATGCGAAGTTGTCTTCGTGCGATTGCCCGCACGGAACGGCGCGCATGAGGTCGTCGGCAGGCAGAAGGTCCTCCGCCGAGCAGAAGTTGCGGTAATCCTCAACGAGTTGCCGCATCTCGTCTTCGTGCGTGCCGACCAAGCCGTCTGACCCGATGAGAACCTGGATTACTTCTTGGAATGTCACGGCCCCGAACTGAATCGATTCGTCGTATTCGGCCATCTGCTGGGCCGCCTTCTCTACGTTGGCTTCAGGCACCTCAGGAAGGAGAAGCATCAACACACTCTGCCGGACCCCCTGAAGGGCTTTGGCGTGACGAAGGAGTTGATCAATGCTGAAGCTGTCGGAGCGCTTCGTTTCAATGACGACCTTGAAGCTCGACTGCGTAAGCGCACCATCGGGGATGCTGTCGGATCCAGCAGTCTGCTGCTCCATCTGGACGCCGACATCGATGTCAACGCCGTCAATGAGGCCCCTCAACAGTCGCTCCAGGCGACCGGGGCTGTCGTCGTAGATCTGAGCGAAGAGACGGAGCGTGTTGTTTGTGATGACGTTCTCACGCTGCGAGTAACGCTGAAAGTAGTGGATGTTGCTCATGAAAATAGATGCTTTTGAGATTGAGAAAGAGAAATACAAGCTGCGCCCTCCAGACCTGACAGGTTTTCGAAACCTGTCAGGTCTCGGGCGGGGGCGACCTACTCGGTCCCCTCCACCACCCGCACCTCTTCATCACTCAGCCCATACAGGCGGTAGACGATCTGGTCGATGAGAGCATCAGTGAAGGTGAGGTGCGCGTCGAGGCGGGCGGCGGCGGTGGCGTTCTTGAGGAAGGGACGCAAGCCGCGCAGGACGGTTTCATCCTGCGGGTCGGGGAAGCGCGCGGCGTGCAGGCGGTCGAGCAGGCTGTTGGTCTTGGTGGCCTGGTCGCGGTAGCCGCTGTAGCCGCTGCCGTGGGCATTCAAGACGTCCAGCCAGTGCGTAAGCAGGCCGGATTCGAGGTCGGTGCAGCCGTGCAGGGTGCAGACGGCCACCGGGTCGGTTTCGTGGAAGCCCCACCGGTCGAGGGCGTCGTCGGGGATGTTTTCGTCGTCTTTGGGTTTGTAGCGGACGGTGGCGCGGACGATCACGGTGTCGCTCTGCCGCTCGGCGCTCAGGGTGCCAATGCGCAGTCCGTCGCGCTCGCTGGTGGTGTCGGCCAGGAGGCTCTGTTGCACGCCGGGAGCGGGCTGGTAGCGCGTGCCCAGGTCGGTGAGTCCGATGCTGGCGGGGCCCTCGGGCTCGGCGAGGTAGTCGGTGAGGTCCAGGTGGTAGCTGGCGCGCTCGCGCTTCAGACGCGTCATTTCGCGGGCCAGGTGCGCCAGCAGGTCGTGCACCACATCGGCGCGCTCGGG
>CAZZCI010000293.1:1285-3684 GCA_964653015.1 uncultured Rhodothermales bacterium | reverse complement strand
ATTGCGCATTGGGGCACCTCGGCTTTGGGCAATCGCATTCCATCGGCACGGCTGAACGACGAACTCATTGAGCGTGTTTTTCAGGATACCGTGCGGGTACTTGGCCTCGCTACGCAAGAAGGCAAAGCGGAAATTGCCGATCGGTTTGGCACCAGCACCACCTACCGCGACCATCTGATGCAGTACGGGCTTCTGGGCGACCCGGCTACCGAGATCGCCATTGCCGGCAAACCCGATTTCCACATCACCAGCGATGCGATTCGTTTGTCGTCTGCCGCCCCTATCCCCGGCGAGGACTTAGACATTGAGGTGCGCCTGCGCAATCGAGGGCTTGTAGCGCACGATAGTGTGACCGTTGCGTTGACCTGGACACGCCCCGACGGATCCACCAACACCAAAGAGCGCCGGGTGCCGCGATTCGCTGTAGAGCGTGTCGAAACGTTTACGCTCGATGTCGACGATGAAGCTGTGGGTACGAATCAGTTCCGCGTCGCTATCGATCCCGAAAATGAGTACGACGAGGAGGTGCTTACCAACAACGAGGCCACCCGCGAACAGGTCATTTTTGACACGGGTGTAGAACTCATCTCCCCCATTGATCAGCATGCCGTCAATACATCTACGCCGACGCTTCGTATGAACCTGGTGCGGCAAGCCAATTTCGCTGAAGACCTTACGGTAGAGATGCAAGTCGATACGGTGGACACGTTTGACTCGTCGGCGCTCCAAACACACACTGAATCGGTCAGTGGAGCGCTGCTGGAGTGGACGCCAAGCCCTTTGGATGACGCCACAGTGCACTACTGGCGCGCTCGTCTCGTCATCGACCCGAATGCAGAGCCTATCTGGAAAACGGGGCGCTTTATCGTTGATACCGAGCGTCCAGATGTTGCCTGGAATCAGCGGGACGCATTGTTTGCAACAAACACAACCGATGATGTTCGCTTCGATGCGGCGGCGCAAGGATGGGCGTTTGATACGTTCACCAACAACGTGAGCATTTACTCGGAACGCGGGCGGGGCGAGAACACACATGGTTTCGTGATCAACGGATCGGCCAACTACCTCTACCTTTCTTTTGGGTTTGGCCTTCTGGTGATGGATGGCACCACCGGTGAAGTGCGCGATGCCCAAGCCTTTCCAACGTACGATTTGCGCTCTGATCTCATTGGCGATAATGGCGATCAGGAAGAGGCGATCGAAGCCATGGCTGAATTTTTAGATACGGTGCCTGAAGACGGTGACTATATCTTCCTGCGGACTCGGCATCTGGGCCGAGAGAGCGGAATCACCATTCCCGATGAGGTCAAAGACATGCTCCGTAACATGGGCACCGATCCGGCGGATGAGCCCTACAGCGCCGCCATCGATACGCTCGATTACCGCCACGTGTGGGCATTGAAAACACAGAAAGGCGATCCGGCCGAAACCGAAGAACTCGTAACCGATCCTAGCGCCGAGCCCGACGAACGGAACATCAACGGACTCGATCACGAGATTGCGTTTGCCCGCGCCTCGGGCACGGTACAAACGCCGCCTATTGGGCCCGCTTCGGGATGGGAAGAAATTGAGTGGCATGCTGAAAGTCCATTCCCTGATAGCGAGATGCGAGTTGATGTCCGATCGGCATCCGATTCCACGTTGCTTATCAGCGATCTAACGGGATTGGAAGTTGCACATCCGCTTGATGAGATCGACGCCGAAACCCATCCGTACATCTTTCTGGATGCTACGTTGCGTAATGAGCCCGACCGTGTGCCGCCTCAGCTCCGCGCCTGGTCGGTTGACTACGCGGGGGTGCCTGAACTTATTCTAGACCCGACTCCACTGGCCGAATTGCCCGACACGTTACAGGAAGGGGCCGACTTGCCGGTTGAAACACGGGTGGTAAACTGGGGCTCGATAGAAGCGCCTGAAGCCACGGTGCGGTACAACATCAATGATGCTGGGAACGTCACGGAAACAGCAACGGTGGATACGCTAAGCACTCTTGCTCCAGATGCCAGTTACGATAGCAACGTGACGATCTCTACGCTCGGCCGTGTGGGCACAAATGCCCTCAACGTACGTGTGCAGCAAGATCGATACGAAGAGCGCATCGACATTAACAATGCAACAACAACCCCGTTCACGGTTACCGCGGATCAAACCATTCCGGCGGTTCAAGTACGTGTTGAAGGTCGCGAACTTCCAGCCAACCCCGAACCACTGGTTAACCTGACCGACCCTGCACTTCCCTATGTGTCTACGCGGCCCACATTTGAGATCGTCATCGAAGATGATAACGAACTCAGGCCTATTGAGAATCAGGAGTTAGTAGATGTGTACCTCAACGATGAACAGATTGAGTATGACGGTGAGGTGCTCACTTTTGAGCCAGCCACCGATGAGCAGGATGC
>CAZZCI010000293.1:0-1185 GCA_964653015.1 uncultured Rhodothermales bacterium | reverse complement strand
CGCGAGTTGCGAGGTGAGCAGGCCAACGATGGAGCCGGGCTCCGCAGCACCGACTGGAATATGATTCGCTGGGATGGGCGCGATGCCGATGGCGATCGCGTTGCTACTGGGGTCTATCTGTACCACGTTCGCATGGAGGGCGACGAAGGAACGCATGAGGGCGAGGTGGGCCGTGTTGCGGTGATTCGATAAAGGGAGCTCGCTAATCCAGCCGCTTCTTTGAATTGTACACATACGCCTCTGATAAGGGCTGCAACTGTGGCAGATGGTTGCTACATTGCAAATAGAACATTGCAATGCACCATCTTTCGTCTTTTTCCACGCTCCTCTGCGAGATTTTATGACTTACGCTGTGATTATGGCCGGTGGCATTGGTAGCCGCTTTTGGCCCGAGAGCCGCAAAGATCGTCCTAAGCAGTTTTTGAACGTGTTCGGCGATGCCACGCTGATTCAAAATACGGTGGGGCGTTTGCAAGGCATTATTCCGCCCGAGCGGTGCCTGGTAGTTACGCATGAGCGCTACGTAGAGCAGGTGCAGCGGCAATTGCCGGCTATTCCAGTTGAGAACATTCTTGCAGAGCCCATCAGCCGCAATACCGCTCCGTGCATTGCTTACGCGGCACACAAGATTCAGGAGCGCGATCCGGAGGGTACTATGGTGGTGTTGCCAGCCGATCATATCATACGTAACGTGCGGCGCTTTCATACAGTACTAAACACGGCCATTAAGGCAGCACAAGCGCCTGATACACTGGTTACTATTGGCATTCAGCCTACGCACCCAGAAACGGGGTACGGCTACATTCAATACGACGGACCCACGGACATTTCTACCAACGATGGCGAAGCACCGGGGGCGTATCCGGTCCGCACATTTGCCGAAAAACCAGATATAGCTACCGCTGAGCGCTTTCTGGATTCGGGCGACTTTCTTTGGAATAGCGGTATGTTTATTTGGCGGGCTGATACCATTTTAAGTGCGATTGAGTCGCACCTGCCCGACCTGCACGAGGCTTTTCAACCGGTGGCACAGTCGCTGGCCGAAGGCCAGGCCGAGCCGCTCGAAGATGCATTCGAGGCCAGCCCAAGTGTATCCATCGACTATGGTGTGATGGAGCAGGCCGAGACGGTCAAAGTGGTGCCGGGCTCATTCGGGTGGAGCGACGTGGGCGACTGGCGCGCCGT
>CAZZCI010000292.1:0-3695 GCA_964653015.1 uncultured Rhodothermales bacterium | reverse complement strand
TGCGCGGGGACACCCCGCAACGGATTGGGCAAGTCCCACACGGCCAGCTCCCTCTGAACTCCGTCAGGGCCGGAAGGCAGCAGCGGTAGGAGGTCGCAGCGGCGCGATGTGGGTCGCTTGCCCATTTTTTATGGATGTACAGTCCGTTTGATATCTGCTTCTGTCCCCGAGGCACTGCTCATCTCCTCTCTCGTCTCAGCTCGCACCCACAGTGCCCCCGACATTACGGCACATTTTCGCAAAGGCCGTGAATCCCCTTCGTAGAGCAGTCGTTTAGACCCCGTATCCACACACCGCGCCTATTGGCCGCGCGTCGGTTTCCGTTGATTTTGTCGTTGCATGCTTTATGACCACCGTTAGCGCTTTTATTGCAAGTGTCTTTCCCTTTCTGCTCACTGCCGACCCAGAAGGGGGAGGCGGAATGCTGGGACTGCTACTCCCTTTCATTCTGATCCTCGCGGTCTTCTACTTCTTTATCTATCGGCCCCAGAAAAACCGGGAGACCGAGCATCAGGAAATGGTCAACTCACTGGAGCGGGGCGATCAAATCATTACCGCAGGCGGCATTCACGGCACTATTCGTCGCATCGACGACGACAGCGTGCTTGCCCAGGTCGATAGCAACGGCGTAAAGTTGCGCATCGAAAAGCAGGCCATTGCCAACGTAGAGAACGAGAAGAAAAAGAAGAAGTCCTAACCTGGCTTTTTCATGCTGGCCTGCCCCTCTGTTTATTTGACCTGCGCCCATGTCCTCGGTTGATCCTGCGGAGTTCGACACCATAGAAACAGCTCTTGCTGCCTTGCGGCAGGGCGATCTCATTATCGTGGTTGACGACGAAGACCGCGAAAACGAGGGCGACTTTATTGGTGCGGCGCATGCCATTACGCCCGAGCAAATCAACTTCATGGCGATGCGTGGGCGGGGCCTCATTTGTACAGCCATCACCCCCGAGCGCGCCGAGGCTCTCGACCTCGGACTCATGGTAGAGTCCAATTCGGAATTGCACCAGACCTCGTTCACGGTCTCGGTCGATTATAAAGAGGGCACCACCACCGGCATTTCTGCAAGCGACCGGGCTATCACGATTCAGGCCCTGGCCGATGAAAACGAAGGCCCCCACGCCTTTGCGCGTCCGGGCCATGTGTTTCCGCTTATTGCCCGCACCGGCGGCGTACTGCGCCGCGCCGGACACACCGAGGCGGCTGTGGACCTGGCGCGCATGGCGGGGCATCCTCCCGCGGGAGCGCTGGTCGAAATCATGAACGAGGACGGCACCATGGCGCGTGTCCCTCAACTGCTGCCTCTGGCTGATGAGCTCGACATGCCCATCATCACCATTCAGGACCTCATTGCCTACCGCATGCAGCACGAGCGGTTGATCGAGCGCCTGAAGTCCCATCGTATCGAAACGGCCTATGGTACGTTTCAGATCATTCCATTTCGCGACCAGTTGACCAAAGAAGTCCATCTGGCGTTTACTAAGGGGCAATGGCACGAAGACGAGCCTGTGCTGGTGCGCGCGCACTCGCAAAACGTACTGGGCGACGTATTTGCCGCACGCCGCGACCCCCATAGCGAACAACTTGCCGCCGCGCTCATGATGGTGGAAGACGAAGGCCAGGGCGTTGTCCTGTACATGCGCCAGACTGCCCAATCATCTACGTTGTTGCAGCGCCTTAACGCGCTCGATTCGCCCGATGGAGACATCAAAGGCACCATGGATCCGCGCGACTATGGCATTGGATGCCAGATCCTGCGCAACCTGGGCGTACGCAAGCTGCGTCTGATCACCAACAATCCCAAAAAACGCGTGGGACTGGCCGGATATGGACTCGAAATGGTAGATACCGTACCGGTGCAAGTGCCCAACAACGTCACGGACCGCTTGCGCAATGCTGCTGTGGGCGATCGCTTACTGCATGCCTTACGCCTTCCCTCTTCGTAACTGATGCAAACCTCCTTTTCGTTATGGGTAAAATGAGTGTGCTGGCGCTGGTGTATCTAGCTATCGCGGTGTTTGCGGTATTTTTGGCAGGGACACGCCTCATGGAAGGCGAATGGATCCGTGGTCTGTTGATGGTGTTTGTCGCCGCCTTCTGCAGCTATCGCTTCTATACGCTATACGAAAAAAACACCTCGGCATAGCCCGGCTGTGCCTCCCCCCTTCTTTGTGTCGTATTTTGAGCAGGCATGAACCCCTGTTAGGCGCCTGTCCGTTGCGTGCGTGGAGCCATCGCGTTTTCCTTTCACCCACACGCCTCGCACGCCATGATTCGTTTGGATGACACCCATATTCGTCCCTTTCTAACGGACTACTCCCCCTCCGACCTTCCCTCAGCTATTGTGGAAGCGCACAGCACCCTACAATCGGGCACGGGTCCGGGCAACGACTTTCTGGGCTGGCGCACCCTCGTTAATGAACCCGACGATGCCCTCTTGGGAGACCTCGAAGCCAAAGCTGCCGAGCTACGCCGCGATGCCGACGTGTTGCTTTGCCTGGGCATTGGCGGCTCCTACCTCGGCGCCAAAGCAATTATCGATGCGCTAACCCCTTACTTTTCATCGCCAAGCGTCCCCGATGATGACGCCCCCGACGGTGCAAGTGTCACCCCTACGCAGCCCCCCACCGTTCACTTTGCAGGCCACCAAACCAGCGGGGCGTACCTCAAAGAACTGCTGGCCCACCTCGAAGGGAAATCGGTGTATGTGAACGTTATTTCTAAAAGCGGCACCACGCTCGAAACCGCACTGGCCTTCCGCATCGTGCGTACGTGGATGGAGGAGCGCTTCGAGAACGCCGACGACCGCATCATCATCACCACCGGTCCAAAAGGCGGCGCTCTCAACGCGCTCCGTGAAAGCCATGACTACACCCGATACATCATCCCACCCGATGTAGGCGGGCGTTTTTCGGTTCTTACGCCTGTCGGACTGCTTCCCATTGCCGCTGCAGGCATCGACATCCGCTCGCTGTTCTACGGTGCCGTGCAGATGCATAATGCGCTGCAGGATCCAACGAACAACCCGGCACTTCAGTACGCTGCCCTGCGCTATGCCCTGTTGCAGGAAGGATACGATATCGAGGTGCTTGCAACGTTCGAACCGTGCCTAGCCAGCATTGGCGGATGGTGGCAGCAGCTCTTTGGCGAGAGCGAAGGCAAAGACGGCACCGGCCTCTTTCCCGCTACCGTACAGTACACCACCGACCTCCACTCCCTGGGGCAGTACATGCAAGATGGCCAACGCATCGTCATGGAAACCTTCTTGATGGTGGAGGCCCAGTCGGATGGGTTGCATATCCCTCACGACGATGCCAACCTCGACGGACTCAACTACGTCGCCAACCGGCCCATGCACGCTGTCACCAAGGGCGCTTACGAGGGCACCGCCCAAGCACACACCGACGGCGGCGTTCCGAATTGTACGCTCTGGCTGGATGCACTCAATGCCGAGTCCATTGGCGGCCTCATTTATTTCTTTGAACACGCCGTTGCTGTTAGTGGGTACGCACTCGGCGTAAACCCCTTCAACCAGCCTGGCGTGGAGGACTACAAGCGCGAAATGTACCGTCGCTTGGGTCGCGATAGCTAGAAGCTCTCGACTTATACAACTTAGAAAGCCCTGTCGGAGATATTCCGGCAGGGCTTTCTTTGTGAAGCTGCTTGAGGTTTATCCCGTTCTTCCGAACATTCGA
>CAZZCI010000291.1:0-3697 GCA_964653015.1 uncultured Rhodothermales bacterium | reverse complement strand
GTGGTGGTACGCCCTTTTACGTCGAGCGTAGTTTGGGCAGCTTTCTCTTCTGCGATCGCTTTATCGAGCGCATCAGCACTTCGTTTAGGCAAGAATACGTAAATGAGTGCCTTGTCATGTCCTGCCTTCCGGGCGTCGTCTTCTACCGAAGAGAGCGTAGTGGCCCATTCGTCGCGCACCCAGGCCGGAATTGTGTCTTGGGCCGCTTCCGGTTCGCTCCGTGAAAAGTGCACGCTGACGGCACGTCGTTCGTTAGCGCTGCCGTGCTTGACCTTGGCAACATCATTTAACGCCTGCTGCGCGGCCTGCCGCAGTGCTTGCGAGCGTTCGGAGGCCATCTGCTCGCGCTGTTTGGTGATTTCGGTATAGTGGCCCCGATACTCGTTCATCCACTCCTGGCTCTCTCGCGTCTGCATGCGGTACTCCCCGTCCACTTCCATCAGCAGCCCCTGGGCCTCCAGGTCCTTGAGCCGTTCTTCAATGCGGGTGCGAAGCGGACCGCTTCCCTGCCCCAGGTCTTCCACGAGAAGGTCTGCAAACGTCTCCGGCGTAGCACGCAGCCCCGTATCCGACGTGCCCTCTCGCGGCAGTTTTCCGATTAGGAAAGCCAGAGCACTGAGGCGGGCCCCCAGTTCATCCTCTTCCTCTTCGCGCAGCCTCTCAATTCGAGCATCGATGTCGTTCGACAGCACGCCAGACTGTAAGAAGTTCGAGCGCTGCTCCAGATAGATAAAGTCGCCTCCCACCACGGTACCGAGCTCCTCATCGGCGGTCTGCTTAACGGCTTCGTCGACCACCTTCAGCTGCGTTCGGAGTTGGCTTTGCGTACCCGCTTCGTCGACGGCACGGAGCACACGCTCCCAGAAGCGGCGCCGTGTAGGCAAAAGCGGGTAGTCGTTGACGATGTGTTTTTTGTCTTCCGGCTTGGCTGCGAAGTCAGTATCCGACAGGTGACGGGAGATCTCGCCGCTGTTTCGGGTCAGTGTCGTCTCGACCTCTTCACGAGCCGATGCCTTTTTCTTCAGGACGGTTTTCCGCGTGACGGTTTCCACCTCGGCATCGGAAAGCGCGATCTGAATGCGGTACCGCCCCGTCAGCTTTTCCAACTCTGGAGTCCCATTCAGAGAGGTTTGCCCGGTGGCAACGAACATCAGCTTACCCTTGAACTCCGATGTGCAAGCTTGCGTCACTTCTTGCACCTTGTAGGTGCGGTCGGAATCGCTCCCGATGAACTGCTGAATTTCGTCCAGTGCAACGAGCGTGCAGGGAATGCCGCCATACTGCTGCTCCAACGCATCCCGAATCGACTGGGTCATGTCGTCAAGCGAGACATCCTTTACCGGCGGATGGTCATTCTTGAGCAACTGGTGAACGTCGGACGCACTGTCTCCAAGTGAAGGCTTGAGTTGAAGTAGCCCCTCAGCAATGGGCGTCGACTTTGCCAGATTACGGAGCTCGTATGACCAGTCTTTCTCGCTTTCGGATTCTACAAATCTGCGCAGGTCTTCGTAGATGCCTTCCTGCCGCGTCCACAGCACGAATTCCGCGAGGGCATACTTCTCCGGGAGCCCCAGTGAGCGATAAATAATGCTGAGAAGCGCAAGACGTACACTTCCCCGCTTACTCGACCCCAGCGTGCCCGACGCGGAGTGCAGTCCGTTCAATCGGCGGCCGTGCGTAGAGAGCTCTTTGAGCAGGCTGTCAACCTTCGGCGGCAAGTTGGCCAGGCCGCGGGCCGTGGCTCCATCCGGGAATTCGTAATCGACCCACAGGTACCGTAGCATCTTAACGAGGTGCGACTTTCCACTCCCAAAGAAGCCACTGACCCAAGCCGCCGGCTGCTCCGGCTGGCTGAGATTGTCCAAATAGCTGCGGAGAAGACGCACCATTCCCTTCTCAAATTGCCCTTCGCAGATGAAGGTTTGGAGCTCAAAGCGTAGCGTGCGGAGTTCCTCCTCGCTGTGCGAGTCTCGCACTTTAGCGACCCCGTTGTTCAAGAGATGGAATTGCTTCGGGTCGTTTTCGTAGATGTCACGGTTTATCATAGAATGAAACGGGATTGGAGAAGCAAAGAAATAAAGTGTAGGGCGCGGAGTAGCGAGAGGCTTTTCGAGCTCCGCTTGGAGAGCTATAATGAGAGTGCTCTTGGAACCGGACATCTCATGACCGGGGCAGAAGGGTCAATTTAAAAATCAGCTCGGCTCCGGCTTAATCGGCATAGCCAGGTAGTCCCATCCGTCGCGGGCATCAAGCAGACGGTAGGTGTTGTTGTGGTGCCGACCCGGAAAAAAGACCGCCAGTCGCCCGTCGATTTCATCGTTTACGGCATCGAGGATCTCCGAAACGTACGTAAGTCCGAAAAGCGTTCCGATTCCTGTAACCGCAACGACGGTCTGTTCATCCGTCTCTTGGAGCACAGCCTGTATAGATGATGCCACTTCACGCGTGAAGTCTTCCAGGCTCCACTCAAGGTCGCTGGGGTCCTCGAAGTAGGCATCGCGGTACGGATGCTCGGCCATCCACGTAGGAAATGAAGCCGTGACGTCGACGCGCTTCCAAGCATGCCCGGCTTGGTTCGTAGCTAACTTGAACTCTCCGATACGAGCCCGCATTTCGCGTTCGTACGACGGCTCATACACCACAAACCATACTTTCTGAGCACCTGCAAGGCGCTGTTTCCAGGGCAGATCAACAGTTTTCCGGTACTGAGTAAGTAGATCATCAACTTTGCTCACGGATACGCTCGGCTTCTTCGGAGATCAGAATAGGGGAAAAGTCTACTTCGATAATACCACCAGCATTGCGATAGGTGAGGAGTCCTCGTCGTGATGCATGGCGGGCATACTCATGGACTTCGTACTCAGGAGCGGCAAGCGCCTTAACCCACAAGGTATCGAAGAGAAGCTGCCCCCGCAACCCCGCCATGTATCCAAGCAGTAAGGCATACGCAGTCGTTGTTGCCGTGCAGGTAGGGCGCTGCCGAATTTTGTTGGAGCGTCCCTTCAAGTGACCCGACTGCGTCCACGACGACGCGCTCATCTGCGTGATTTTCTGAACGCTTGTTGCGTTAAAGCGCTCTCCTTCGACTTCTTTGATCGTTTCCGAAAGTTTGTCCTTATCAAGGGTATCTCCAAGGTCCATGCTAAGAATAGAGGGAGCGGTAGTACGAAGAATAGGGTCCCGCGCCAGTGCCAGCAGCAGAGCAAGCAAGGGGCGACCCTCATCTGACTCCCCCCATAAGGCCCGGAACGTCCGAAAGAGCGGAATCGATGGATCCAGTCCATACAACTGCGACAGCCGCTGGACGACATAGTGCCGGGTCGACGCCGTTTTCTTGGCCAACACATTCTCCTCTTCAGCAGCCGCCCGATATGCAGCATTTGGAGCGTCGGCAGGAAGATGTTGAAGCAACGTGGTGAGGTCTTTCAATGTGAGCGTCCGGCTGTTATGAACGCCTTTGTTTCCTGTTCGAAACCCAAGCGCCTCAGGCAGGGAAGCGGTCTGTGGAGACAGTTGGGGCATAAAGATTGAGCGCGATCAGGAGGGTATATACCTTGTCAGGCGGTTGGCATCAGAATATCAGGCCCGACGCCACATGGTGATATGGGACTATAGACACGTGGGATTGCCCGTACTGATCCTTTCGATTTGATGAGAACACGCCGGATACTGGAGTCCACACCGCTCATGTAGCGCC
>CAZZCI010000290.1:0-3700 GCA_964653015.1 uncultured Rhodothermales bacterium | reverse complement strand
GTCGATAAAGCGGGTGAGCGCAGCAATCACATCAGCATCAGAGGTGACTTCCACGTAGTCGAGTGGGTGTTCACGCAGTTCGCGGAAGGCGTATTCGGGTCCCAGGAGCGCCGGAACACCGGCATGCCAGGCGTTGATGAGCTTTGAAGCGGGCTTGTCGTGAAACAGATCGCCCCGGTGCCAGGGGCGCCGCACGGCCAAGAGCACGTCCACGTCGTGGTAGTCGTGCCAGGGCTGCGGAGCCGTGCGATCCACGGTCTCTTCGAGACGAGCGGTAATGTCGTGCGTATCCAGAAACGCATCCAACCGATCGGTGAACAAGTTCGGATGCAAGTTGCCTTTGTCGCCTTTAAAGGCAAGCGTGCGGATGCGGGCGCCCCGACTTGGATCCCGCGGAAGGAGCCCCGGTTGGGGCCAGTGTGGAATGTGAAACGTGCGCACGTCATCGGCAAAGCAGCCATTTTGTACAATTTCAGCATCGGCCAACGGCGACCGGAATCCGACGATATCGGCGCGAATCGTAACGATGAGCAGGTCGCGATGCGCCGTGGTGTACTGGTTCTGAAACGCTCTGTAGAAGTGTGGCTCGGGCAAGAGCACGACTATGCCCGCATCGGGGAGGGTGGCTTGAATGGCAATGTCATGCCCTGCTTCGCGTAAGCGCAATGCCGTTTGCACCACCCATGCGCGCACACGAACGGGCTGCGGCACCGTCCAATGGTCGACTGTTTCGTCCACAGGGGGGCCAGAGACACGCGCTAGCTCCTCAACATCCGGACAGAAAAAGGTTACTGGATACGTCTCCATTTGTAACATAGGGGCGTAGGATATACGGAATATCAACCTGCGCTCCTATAGTACCGCCCACGGTGCACTAACCGAATGCGTGCACGGCGCACCTCTCTATGGATGTTTGGCGCATTTATGGGTGGCGTATGGCCTGTTCTGATTTCGACACTGGATAGACGCTACGTGATAACGTGATAGGACATTGCATCTTCGTCGCGATACTGAACATCGAGAGGCATCATGCCCAGATGGTCATGCCACGGTGTTAGCGTCTTAAGTCCGCTTACAGTTGGTCGGCTACAGTTGGGCGGCTACAGTTGGGCGGCGATGCGATCTGCCTGGGTCCAGCCGGTGTCCATGGCGCGTGCTACGCGGCCTTTACCCACGCGGAAGTCCCCTGCAAAGTACAAGCCGACCGTGTGAGCCGCATCTAACGGTTCAGGGTCGGTTGCGGTGGTGGGAGCGGCATAGCGCCAGCGGTGGGCATCGGTCCAGGCGACGCCGTCGAGCGGGTTGTCGAGGAGAGCCGCGGCCTGGCGATGTACTGCTTCGGTGTATTGAGCCGGATCGTCATCCACACGAGGCGCGGTCCACGACGGACTCATCTGCACGCACACGATCGACTGATCGCGCGGGACGCGTCCGGGTTTGTCGTCTTCGATGCTTAGCCACGCGATGGGATGCTGGCGATCGGTGTTGAGCAGAGCATGAAACGGCTCGGGACGCTCCAGGCGATGACTCAGGCCGTACACGTAGGCAAACTGGGCATTGTATGGCGTTTGCTGCAGCGCGCGGACGCAGGCATTCACATGATCGGTTGCCTGCCCGGATACGGTGCTGGCAGAAAGAATATCGACCTGTTGGGGGGCGGGCGGTGTGAGCAGCACGGCATCGAAGGGGCCAAACGATGCATCATCGGTGCTGTAGAGCGTCCAGGTCGCATCGGCGTAGGCAAGCCGCTGGATACGCGTGCTGCGATGGACGCGAGCATCGGCAGCCGCAGCAAGGACTTTGCCGAGGGTGTTGATGCCGTGTGCGTACGTCCAGCGCGGTTTGGCATTCGATTCAGGATCGCCCGGCGTACGGGTACCGTTGGCGTCGAACGTCCACACGGGTTGCGGGATGGTGGCCAGGCGATCGGTGGAGAGATGCTGCGTGATCAGGGTGCGAATACGCTTGGGCGGATGCGGGATGTAGTTGGCCCCAAAGTCGTACCGCAGATTGCCGTGACTGCGCGTAGCGGCGCGTCCGCCATAACCCCGGCTTTTTTCGAACACGGTGACGTCTGCGTCAATGGACTGCAGCCGCCAGGCAGCGGTAAGACCAGCAGGGCCAGCTCCTATAATGGCAATATGAGGCATACGGTGTGGGAAACGATATGTGATAAATGGAAGACGATACTTCGGGTTTTACCATATTGGAGTACGCAAGCCCCTATTGGCTGAAAAGAAAGCGCATGAAACCGTCGTTTTCTTAGCAATTGGAGGGCGGCGTTGGAACTCTGTTGGAAAGCGGATCCGTTAAAGCGGTGTGTCTATTAACCTATTGTTTGTGGCCCGCACGTGACGCGGCTCCGCACCTATTTTTCTTGCGACCTGTCCCTTAGGCTTCATGCTTGGCCGCCTGCTGCTTCTTTTTCTGCTCCTGCCTGCTATTGAGTTGGGGCTTCTGATTCAGGTGCACAACCTGATTGATTTTTGGCCAACCATGGCGCTCATTATTGTGACGGGCATTGTGGGAACGATTCTGGCACGTCGGGAGGGGACCTCTACGTGGAAGAAGGTCAATGCGCGGTTGCAGCAGGGCGGATTGCCGGGCAATGAACTGGTTGAAGGGGTCATCATTTTGGTGGCGGGTGCGCTGCTGGTTACGCCGGGGGTGCTTACCGATGTGGTCGGCTTTCTGGGGTTGATTCCGCCGACGCGTCGCATGATACGCCGGTATGTGATCAAGCGATTCAAGAAGAAGATGTCGGAGGGTCAGGCGCAGGTTCATTACGGTGGATTTTATGGCGGTCCGATGGGGGCAGACGGCATGTCTATGGGAGATACGCCGCATGGGCCCACGCCCGACGGTCCAGCTCCCAGCGACGGCCCATCAGAAGCGCCAGGTGAGGGATCCGCCCACTGGCAGGGCTCGGGCCGACAGGTCCCCGGGCATATCGATGAAGTTGACGATTCGGGATCGGGATCCGATCCACGCGATGGTGTCTAGCAGTAGCAGTCCGGCCCCCTGCACGATGAGTGCAGTGCCGTGCCCTCGCCATGCCGAGGCGTCGCTCACATCGTTGTAGCTGGCGATGACCATAGCTCCTCCTACAGCGGAGTAGCCGACGTTCAAGCCCATGTTTACAAGCAAGATGTCGTGGTACGTGCGCTCGGCGCTTAGCGCATCGCTCCAAGTGTCGGGCGTACTTCGTGAGCCAAGGAGCCCTACCGTGGCAATGCCCACGTTCACAGCGCCCCATGCGGCGGATTGCATGCCAAAGCTCCACCAGTCGGATTGTGCATCGCGATCGTGCGTCGCCATCAGTGCCAGTCCGCCCGCTACGTTGGAGCCGCCCCAGGCCGCTACGCGCCACAGGTGATTGCGCTCGGCGGTATGCCGCTGCTGTACCAACGTCTCAATCCGCTCCACCGACACGCTGAAGGCCCCCTCTGTGCTGCCATCGCCTGCAGGGGAAGGAGACGCGGTGCCGGGCGTGTCAGCAGTGACTGAATCGGTGACCGTCGGCACAGGTGACAGTTCGGGGGAAGACGAAGTGGTCTGCGCAGAGGCGGTTTTGGCCTCGTATAATGCCCACCCACCAAGTGCCAGAAGGCCTCCTGCAATCCAGCGCGTGGTTGTGCTGGAGAGCGTGCTGGAAATCCAAGACATATCGGCTGCTTAAGGTTGACGAATAAGGGGACTG
>CAZZCI010000289.1:0-3718 GCA_964653015.1 uncultured Rhodothermales bacterium | reverse complement strand
TCGCCAGTAGCTGCTAGACGTCGAACAGGGGTTGGTGGCGTCACAGCACGCTGTGACGGTACAAGGGCTGTACACCTTCCGTACGGTCGGGGGCTGACCATGGCCGTTTTTTGATCGAGTTGCGATGTAGAGCTTGACACAACCCTCCCACCCTGAGATTCAGGTGTGACAAAGCAGTAGGCACGATCCAGTTGTTCACGACTTCCCAGGTGTGGGTAGATTCGCCGATACCGCTTTTGCGGAGGCCGCCGGTTTTTTCTTCTTCTGGGGGCGACGCCACAGCGGTACGGAGGAGCAGGGCTCGCCGTACATCAGCTTGCGAGCGACGCCTTGCAGCTTCTGCGTCGCAATGAGATACGCCACATCGGGCACAGTATCGCCGCCGCATCCCTTAATGACAACGGGCTTGTCGGCATACGCGCTCCAGTCTTCGTCTTCAAGCGCGCGGATGTAGTAGTCGCGAACCAGATCGTCTTCGTGGCCAAAGGTGACCGACCGGGCAATGCCTTCTAGCTTCGAGGCGAGCAGCATGTATCCCCATGTAGGCACAATAGCATCAGTGGAGCAGTGGATGGCGACGTGGTGCCCCTTGTGCTGCGAAAAGTCGTACGCCTTCACATCCTCGCGAAAGGGCTCCTCTTTGAGCATCAGCCCCTGCACCAGAAACGGCTTGATGTCGAGTTCGTCAATAGGAGCGTCGTCCCACAAGTCTGCCAGATTGTAGACAGTGATTTCGCTTTCGGCAACGCGGTTGGTCAGATCGGCATTCAGTTCGTCCATGATACGTGGTGTGGTTGACAAGAGAGAATCAGCAGGGTGTTAGAGTGATGCAGGCTGGGGCGCGCGGGCCAGCGGCAGGGCCTGCTCCAGCGCATCGACCGCGTGGAGCAGATCGTCTTCGGTTGTGTCGCGTCCGGCACTGAAGCGGAGTGAGGCGTGCGCCTCCGCATCCGAGCGGCCCATCGCACGCAGTACGTGGCTGGGCTTCGGATCGGTGCTGGCACAGGCGCTTCCGGTGGCACACGACACCGTGCGCAAGGCTTGCACCAGCTGCTCGGCGTTGGTGCCGGGGAGGGTGACGTTAGTGGTCTGGGGGAGACGCTCAGCAGCGGCTCCGTTAATGCGCGCATCCGGAAAGCGCGTTTGGAGCGCCGCTTCGAACGTATCTTGCAGATCGCTCCAGCGCTCCGCATCCTCCGACTGACGCTCTGCAGCAAGCTCGGCAGCAGCGCCAAATCCAACCACCGCCGGTACATTCAGCGTGCCGCCCCGAAGCCCGCGTTCCTGTCCGCCCCCATCGATGAAACGCGGGCATTGCACGCCGGGACGCCGGTACAGCACGCCAATGCCTTTGGGACCGTACAGCTTGTGGGCCGACGCCACCAGAAAATCGGTGTGCTGCACATCCACAGGAATCTTACCCAGCGCCTGCGTGGCATCGGTCAGAAACAGCGCGGGATGGTTGCGAACGGCCTGGTAGCACTCGGCTACCGGATGCACCACCCCGGTCTCGTTGTTGGCCCACAACACGGCCATGAGTACAGTGTCATCGGTGAGGGCATCGGCAAGCGTCTGTGGATCCAGCCGGCCCTCGGTATCCACCGGACAGTAGGTGACATCTGCGATGCCCTGAGCCTGTAGTTCCTGGCACGGCTCAAGGATCGCTTTGTGTGCGGTGGCCACGGTGATAATGTGGGGCTGCTCGACCTGGCTGTGGCGCGCAAGTCCTTTCACCACCATGTTGAGCGCCTCGGTGGCACCGCTGGTAAACGTGAGACGCTCGGGCGTGGCCTGCAGCAAATCAGCGACCTGCTCGCGCGCCACATCCACAGCGCCCTCGGCCCGCCACCCATGCGCATGTCCGCTGGCGGCATTGCCGTAGTGCGTCGTAAAATACGGCTGCATCCGCGCAAACACCTGTTCATCCACCGGCGTGGTGGCGTTGTAATCGAGATAAACCGAGCGAGGCATTGCGATCAGGAGGCAACGATACAAGAATCACGCATTCAATAAACCGCTTGCGTGGATGGCGGGTTTCTACCGATACAGGCAGGTTACCTGCTATGGATATGCCGCTTTTGCATCCAACTCGCGGGCGCGTTCTCGGATAGACTGCACGTAGTAGCCGTAGGCATACGAAGCCCGGTGCGAGCGGTCGAGTCCCTCAAATGTGTAGTCTACCACCCGCGATCGATCTTCTCGGTGTGGTACCCGTCGGGGGCGCTCGTCGGCCTGTCCCTGAAACGTAAACAACATCCGCAATCCCACGCTGTCGTCAGATGAGGGGTCGAGGTGCGCCTCCGCTTTCACGACCCGGTAGGGCGCATAGCCGAACCGCGTATCACCGCGTGCAGCGATGTGTCCGTCTTCGTAGTCAACGGTCTTGGGGGTAAGATGGTGTGCGTTGAACACATCGAGCACTGCATAGAACGTGGCATCGTACGAGCTTGACAGCGCGGCGCGTGTGCTGCCTGTGTGCGTCGATGTAGATGTGCAGGCACCCAGGACGAGGATCGCCACAAGTACGATTGAGAGAGCGGACGGACGGGGCATAGCGAGAAGCAGGGCAGCACGTCAGAGACAACAGCACACGTTGTGGTGCAGACGCTCTCTTCGGCTATGAGGTAACGGGGATGTGCATGATCTCCTGTTTGTGTCTGCAGTAGCAGTTCAAAGGAAACCATTAGCCCGGGATCAGAAGCGGAGCGGATATCCCGAGCGGCCATTGAGCCGCGCTAAACAGAGTACGACCGCTTGCATTCCCGGCGACCTTTCGGACGAATGCCACCGGTGCGACACGCCATTGGGGACGATCCAGCGTCCTCAACAACCGGGCCCCTCTACCGCACCGCCCACCGCGTTTCAGCCAGTGCAAGCGTAGGGCCGCCGTCGGCATCGCGCAGGTGATGCACCACGCGTATGGGATCGTGCTGGTGCACCTCTGCAGTGGCAATGACCGAGGTGTCGGCAGTGGTTTCGTGTTTGAAGTGAAGCACCACCCCACGCAGCACATGCGCATCCAGCCAGTGAATGGGGAGCGTTTCGAGTGCCCACGCCACGTAGCGGGCATTATTGACGTGCCAGTTCAGATCTAGATCGTGAAAGCGGACGCGAAAGGCCCGGGTGTGGTCTTCGGAATCGGGTGCTTTTACGTTTGGGATGTCAGCGGGAAGCGCAGGGGGACGATCGGGAAGCGTAAGGGTGCGCAACACACGGGGCGGACGAACCATGCGGCGCTCTGCCTGATCGAACACCACCCACGTGCTGGTAGCGCGGCCCACCTCGGCGTCTTCAACGCGAAGCACGAATTCGCGCTGGGCAAACGGCCCGTTCAGCCCCGACGGCCAGGTTTCGATAGAGAGCGTGTCATCCCACCGAGGCAGGCGATCCAGCTCAATGTGCAGCCGCGTGAGCACCCACGATTGCTCCTGCATCAGAAGCGTATGCTGCGATACCCCCAACGCTTCGGCATGCGCCCCTGCGGCATCTTGCAGGTGCGCACAGAGGGCGGGTAGTGCAAGCGTGCCGTGGGGCGTGGCATCGCGCGGCTGCAGAGCAACGCGGGTATGATGGGCAGCAACGGGGGTGGACATGCGAGGTAAGAGCAGGAGTTAGGCCAACGGATCGTCCCGCAAATCCGCCAGCATATCTTCAAAAACAGCCAGGGTTTGCGCATCAAACAGGACAAATCGGACGTGCTCTACGTGGGTGAGCATGC
>CAZZCI010000288.1:0-3723 GCA_964653015.1 uncultured Rhodothermales bacterium | reverse complement strand
GAGCGTTTTTTTGTTGCTCAAGATGATTGATCTTTTCTATGCCGCGCCCTTCGCTTTGTATTGCTGGTGCCGGACTCGCGGGTGCCTGTGCCGCTTTGTATCTATCGGATGCGTATGACGTGCATCTGATCGAAGCCAACGAGGCCGCTTCGGGAGCGTCGGGCGCAGCGGCGGGGCTGGTGAATCCGCTGATGGGGCGGCGCGCTAAACTGACGTGGCGGGCTTCTGAAGCGTGGGCTGCCCTTGAAGAGACCGTCGCCCGCGCACGGGCAAAGCGCACGTTCGACAGCCGCGGCGTGCTGCGCCCCACCACCGAACCAAAGCAGGTGCGCTTTTTCAAGCAGGCCGCGTCAGAGCATCCCGCATGGTGTGACTGGTGGACCGCCGAGAAACTGGCGTCGCGCTATCCGTCCGTACAGGCCCACGACGGTGCGCTCTGGCTTCCGAAGGGCGGCGCCGTTGATGTGCCCGCTTTTGTGCGTGCTGTGCTGGTGCGCGCCCGGGCTCAGGGCGCTACCTATACCCCGTTCACACGTCTTACGGGGTGGACGGCGCACGACAGCCATGTGGATGTTCATACCGAGTCGGGGGGCTCCAAGGCTACCCACCGATACGACTACCTGATGTGCTGTGTGGGGCAGGGCTATCCGGCGTTGCCTGTACTTGCTCCGCTGGAGCTGCACGGCATCAAGGGGCAGACGCTCACAGTGCAGTGTACAGAAGATGCTCCTTCGGGACTGCCCCCGCTTTCCGGCCGGGGCTACGTGGTGCCAGATGGCGACCGCTGGGTGCTGGGCAGCTCATACGAGCACACGTTCGACGACTTGCGCCCCTCGGAGGAAGCCACCCAGCGCATTCTCAAGAAAACCGGGTCGATGCTTCCAGCGCTGAAAGAGGCTACCGTACATGACATTGCAGTGGGCGTGCGCGTGAAGCATGATCCCACCAATCTGCCGCTGGTCGGGCCATTTCAACACCGGCGCACCTGGGTGTTTGTCGGACTTGGGTCGAAGGGACTGCTAACCGCTCCACTGATTGCACGTCGCCTTCCGCAGTGGATGAGAGAGTCGCATCGGATTCCGGCTGCGGTTCGGGTACCGCGCCAGTTGCTCCCGAACTCGTGGTCGCCAACGCCGCAGTAGCTGTTCTGCATGAGGGGAACTGTGGGAGGTGCGCAGCTCACAACATATGACGGCCCGCTGCCAGTGTGACAGCGAGCCGAAACTGCGTGAATCTGATTGCGATACGTTCCTGCGCTATGCGCGTCCGCGGAGCATGCCATGCCAGTACATCTGCGGCAGGCCATATGCCTTGAGCGCATACATGCTGTAGCGTTCTTGGCTGGTGTCGAACGAGAAGCTCGGGTCCGGTTCGTTGTTGTAGTCGAACTCGGCTAGCACCAGCTTGCCGTATCCGGTAACGAGCGGACACGACGCGTAGCCGTTGTACTCTTTCGGGTCGGTGATCTCGCCGTCGTGCATGAGCTGCAGGAGGTTGTTAACCACGGTGGGCGCCTGTTTGCGCACGGCGGCACCCGTCTTGGCGTTGGGCGTGCTTCCGGCATCGCCCAGACTGAAGATATTGTCGTAGGTGGTGTGCTGTAGCGTGTGCTTATGCACATCCACCCAGCCCTCTTCGTTGGAGAGCGGACTCTCCTTAATAAAGTCGGGGGCGCTCTGCGGCGGGGTCACGTGCAGCATGTCGTACGAGACAACCTGCTCGGCAGGGGCGCTGTCGCCGCCGGTGGCGCGGAAGACAGCCTCCTTGCTATCGGGACGAATCTCGATAAGCTCGCTGTACAGGTTCACGTCAATGCCGTATCGGTCGACCACCTTACGGAGCGTGCGGGCAAACTTCTCGACGCCGAAGATAACCGTACCGGGTGTAAAGAACTGCACCGACACGTCGTCGAGGATGCCCCGCTTGCGCAGGTGGTCGGCGGTCAGGTACATGATCTTCTGCGGGGCGCCGCCACACTTGATGGGCGTAGCTGGCTGCGTAAACAGCGCCGTATCGCCGGGCTGTAGCTTCTGCATGACGTCCCATGTGTCTTCGCAGTACTCGTAGGCGTAGTTGCTTACCACGCCCGAAGTAGGATCGTCGATTGACTCGGCGAGTCCGGGAACGGCATCCCAGTCAAGTTGCAGACCAGGGGCAACAACCAGGTAGTTGTATGCAACGGTTTCTCCCTTGGCAGTGGATACCGTGTTGGCCTCCGGATCGAAGGCAGTAGCGGCATCCTGAAGCCATGTAACGCCGTCGGGGATGAACTCAGCCATGGGCCGTTCAGAGATCTCCTTGTCGAAGACCCCGGCGCCCACGAGCGTCCAGATAGGCTGGTAGTAGTGCGTGTCGGAAGGTTCGATGATCGCGATGGATTCGGGGGCGCGGCCGGACTGCTGCAGCTGAGCGGCTACCGTGATTCCGGCCGTGCCACCGCCTACAATAACGACATCGTACTGGTTGGATGTACTCATAACGTATCAGGTTGAATGCTGAAAGGGTGCGACAGAGGAAGTTACGATTGCAGTTTGCGCCCAAAGTGTTTGCCAAACATGGTGAGGAACCCAAGCGCCCGCTGGGTATCAGGGTCGCGGAACGCCTTAAAGAGTCCCCAGAGTCCGATTTGAGGCGGTTCGGCTCCGCATTCTTGACGGCATTCAGCGAGCGCGTCGCCCGCCTTGCCGACAACGGAGACCGCATCGGGGTCAAGGATACCTGAGTTTTTGAGCGTCTCAAATTCATCGGACGCCACGAAAGCGCTAAGCTCGCTTACGGCTTCGGCGCTACGGCGCAGGACCAGTTCAGGGTCGTGGCCGGAGGCTTCAGCAGCACGGTAGGCATCATCGAACATATCGACCATCATGTTGGCCATGCCCGGCGCCTGGTCGGCGAGGTCGATAAGCTGATCAATATCGTCCATGCGGTTCATGAGCCGCGTGAGCGTATCGACCGTTTCAGGCGCAGTGAGACGCTCGGTAAGCTGCAGTGCGAGCTGCATCCGCTCGTCGAGGTCCACGCCATGCGCTTCAGCCGTACGATAGGTGTCGTCAACCATATCGGTGATCATATTGGCGGCCTGAGGCGCCTGGTTGACGGCGGTAGCAAGGCCGTCGACCGCTTCCTCGATGGTGTCGAGTCGGTCCAGGATGCGGTGTAGCGCTTTCGTAGTCTGCGGATCGTTGAGGCGCTCCTCAAGCGAGGCTGCGCCGTTAGTAGAAGGGGCAGATGTACTCATGGCATCAGGGAGATCTAAGTAGGAGCGTGTGAAAAAGAGGCGTTCGGTAAAAGCGCTTCCGGTTCGAAATCAACCGTATGAATAAAAAGCGGTAGTGCGGTAGGAGAAATAGGGGGACCCAGTGGTCAGAATCAGGGCAACGTGGCATGCGCCATCAGACTATCGGGCACGAACACAGCGTAGAGACCGCGCAGGTCGCCGGGCTCAAATCCGTATGCACGGTCGTCAGGATAGCCTTCCTTTACGAAGTCGGGACGGTTGGCTTTGTCTCCATGACAGGCTTGGCACGTTTCTTCGACCGTAATGCGCTGAAAGAACCGCTGTCCCGAGGTTCCATTGAGGACCGCGTCTTCGTGCCACACGCGCTTCAAATCCGGGTCTTCAGCAAAGCGCTCATATACGGTGCGCGCTTTATCGTCGAGGGTATGGTCGGGGTTGCGATTGCGGTCGGCCAGTTGTTGTACGACCCATCCATTTTCTTGAGC
>CAZZCI010000287.1:0-3748 GCA_964653015.1 uncultured Rhodothermales bacterium | reverse complement strand
GGCTTTCAAACCCTGTTCTCAACAGACGAGGCATCCTCGGCCTCAAGCCGGGCTTGTTTAACCTCTTCCCAGCGCTTTGAAAAGTCCTGGTAAAACGACTCCATGAGCTGGTAAAAGGCGTGCATGTGCTCCAAGTTTTTGACGGTTTCAGAGTTGTCTTCGCCTCGGCTTCGTATCCGCTTTAGATAACGTTCGGCCAGCGATCGATTGCGCCGAACGGTTGCCATGTTGAACTTGAAGTTGTTATAGAAGATGTCGGGGTGAGACACGTAATAGTTACGGCGATTTACGGGGCCATCAACTTTACGAACCACGCCGATATCGGCCAGGCGGCGTACAGCGATAGAGATGGGACCTTTCGAGTGCCCAAGTAACTCCACCATGTCGTCTAGCGAAGCGGGTTCACTTTGCGTGAGTAGTAAGCCAACAATTAACCCCTGCAGTCGCTTGAGGCCATGCGATTCATAGATGTTACCGAACTCCTGGATGAGCTCTTCTTCAATAGCAGAGGGAGCGTGAGCCATAACGCATAAAAGACGCAGATACAAGAAATCGTATGCAGTCGAACATAGCCATCTCTGATAGGTTCGGCAGAACCGTGTAAAGCAACTCTCCAATCAAGCCACTGTGTCTCAAACACTCCTGGATCAAGAGATGACGCTGTGCGTCATAACCATCCACCATGACGCGGTGCGTTAGCCTGAACGTCCATTTGGGCTTTGGTTTGCTGGCAAGAGCACACAGCCCATTGAAGCCGTCATAGAACGCCCCTGGCCATATAGGGAGAACGGCTCCAAATAAGCAATCAAACAGGTTTTGCAGCTTTGTCGGTCGGCGCTGGCCATGCACCTTAGGGTGGTTTGAATCAAAGCAGACTCTCTGTCACGTTAATGCTCGTGTGTCATTATGCCCCGTCTTATCAAGCGCTACGAAAATCGAAAGCTTTACGATACAGAAGCAAGTGCCTATGTGTCGTTGAGTGATGTAGCCGAGCTAGTGCGTGATGGCGAAACGGTGCAGGTTGTTGACCAGAGCACAGGGCAAGACCTGACGTCGCAAACACTTACCCAAATCATTTTAGCTGAAGGTAAGGACGGACATGCACCGCTCCCGGCAGATCTATTGCACGACTTGCTTCGCCGGAGTGGAGAAGCACTCGACGCCGGAATCGGTCAGTTACGAGGACGGCTCGATGAGCTGGCGCAGTATTCCATGACACAACTACGACGACTGGTGCAGCCTGGGCATGCCGAAGAATTGGATGCATTGCGTGAGGAACTGCGTGCTGTCGATAAAAAGATAACATCGCTTTTAGAAGCAACCAACGCACGCTCCTCTGAGCCCACGGATGCCGATGTCTCCGATGCGTAACACCTTTGGCAAAACGCCATTGGCGTACTTATTGCGCTACAACAGAATGCGATACGCTGGAACCGCTTTCACAAGGCGTCCATATTGTTTTGGTGTTGTTTCCTAACATGTTTGATGTATGCCTACTTCTCCCTCCATCGGGCTTGCGTGTGCAGGTGGTGTTGTCGAAGGCGCGATCTACGAAGTTGGAGCCCTTTGCGCATTGGATGAAGCCATTGAGGGCTTATCGCTGCACGAGCTAGACACATACGTAGGTGTAAGTTCTGGCGCGCTCATCAGTTCATTTCTGGCGAACGGCGTTTCGGCGCGCACATTGAGCCGAGCCATCGTTTCAGAGTCAGATGACGATCCTCGCCTGAACGTAAAACCAGAGGTGCTGTTTAGCCCTGCGCTGCGCGAGTATGCCCACCGCATTAGCCGATTTCCAGGCGCGCTGTGGCGTACCATGCGCTACTTCCTTACGCATCCGACCGATCTTTCGGTCTTGGGGTTGTTGTCTACATTTGGGTCAGTCGTACCCACCGGACTTTTCGATAACACCTCGCTGCACCGGTTTGTCGCACAAGCCTTAACTCCTCCAGACCGAACCAACGACTTTCGGGAGTTGGCAACATCGCTTCGTATCGTAACGATGCACCTCGATTCCTCTGAGATTGCCGTGTTTGGCGAGGCCGGGCGCGATCATGTGCCCATCTCGAAGGCGGTACAAGCAAGCACCGCACTGCCTGGACTCTACTGCCCGGTCGAAATCGACGGCGAGCACTACATCGATGGCGTTGCACGCCGCACCGTACATGCCAGCGTTGCCCTCGACGAGGGGGCCGACCTGCTGTTCTGCATCAATCCCATCGTACCTGTCAATATCCAACTAAAGCAGCACGCAAACCGCTTGCTCAACAAGCATGGGTTGGTTGACCATGGGTTGCCTGCTGTGCTATCCCAGACGTTTCGTGCGATCGTCGATTCACGCAAAACGACGGGGTTTAAGAAGTATGCGCACACACATCCGGACTCGGACCTGATCCTGATTGAGCCGGATTACGACGATACGCGGATGTTTTTCTCAAATATCTTCAGCTTCCGCAATCGTCACGAGGTGTGTGAGCATGCGTATCAGGCGACGCGCACGTATCTGCGCGAACAGGCGCCTCGGCTCCAGTACGTGCTACGACGACACGGATTGCGCCTCCGCCTGGATGTGCTCACCGACACTCGCCGATCCCTTTTCCCGGCGCCTGCACCGCGCTCCACGACACGATCGGTGCTGCAAGAAACAGACCAGGTGCTCGACCGGCTCGATCTGGTGCTCGACCAACTCCGCACGCAGCAGGCGCTGTCGTAGCAATCCATGTTGATGGTGCCCCCAGTGGCATCCTCCAGGCACTGAATTTCGGTGCCTTCGTGCTGCTTAATCTTTGACTGTCCCGTTGGTTTGCACAGGAGCGGCGTCATTTTCTGCTGGAAACAACGCGTCGAAGTACTGCTCGCCGCCATCACACACAATCGTGACCACCTGGGCCTCAGGATGCTCATTGGCTACGTCAATTGCCACAGCGAGTGCTGCCCCTGCACTAGGCCCCATAAGCAGCCCCTGCTCACGTGCTGCAGTACGTGCCTGGGCGAAAGCACGCGTATCGCCTACATCGCGGATTTCATCGATCGCATCAAACCACATGGTGGGAAGGTATCCGCCCTTGCCCAGCCCTTCCACACTCGTATCGTATGACACCGACGGACGATCGTAAAATGCATTGGAGATGTTGGAACAGGCCGCATCAACGCCAACCACCGTGACGCGGCGCCCCGCTTTGTGAGCCTGCTCGCGAATGTATCGTCCGCTACCGCTTAGCGCTCCCCCCGTACCCATGGCTCCAACCAAATGGGTCATGCTCTCTCCTGCCTGCGCCCACAACTCCGGACCCAACCAGCGGTAGTGCCCCCCCGGATTCCGCTCGTTGTGATACTGATCAACCAACAGCGTATTCGGCGTATCAGCCAGGCGGCGAGCCACAGCTCGGTAATGCTCAGGATGGTTGGCATCTACCGACGGACACCGGTGCACGGTTGCGCCAAATGCACGCATGTAGCCTACCTTGGCCGGACTCGTAGACGACGGACACGTGAGGGTGCACGACACACCCAGCCGGTTCGCAACCAATGCCACTGCTCCCGCTGTGTTGCCCGAACTTGCTTCTACGACATGGTCGTATTTACCCTCCGCAAGCGCCTCCGTTAGAATGCCCATCGCAATTCGGTCTTTCACCGAGCGCGTGGGGTTTTCGGATTCGAGCTTGCACCACACGCGAGGGTGTCCTGGATACCGGATGAGCGGTGTATTCCCGATGAGCCCAAGCACCGGGTCATCCGTCGGGTACGG
>CAZZCI010000286.1:2201-3758 GCA_964653015.1 uncultured Rhodothermales bacterium | reverse complement strand
CTGTGTTCGTATTGGTCGCGCAGGGCCTGTAGCGTACGGCGGTGCTCGTGAAAGATAAGCATCGTGGGTTCATACACGAGGATGCCCCCGTGTTGAATGATGCGATAGAACAAATCCAGATCGCCGCCGCCGGGCAGGGCCGCTCCGGCATCGAGCGCCTCGTCGCATCCGCCCATGGCCTGCACGGCTTTACGCCGAAACACCATGTTGGCGCCCGTACCGAAAATGCCCGTGTTGCACGGATAGATTTCAGCGTTTGGGTCGGGTCCATACCGCACAGATGTAAACCCGCGCTGAAAGCCGCCTCGCTGTTCAAAGAGAATCTGCGCCTCCGTATCCAACGCATAGGGCATGACCTGTCCGGTAATGGCATCGGCATCGGGGTTGGCCGTGTAGGCCCGACATAAACCGCCCCACCATCCGGCATCCACTATGACATCGTCATCCAGAAACGCGACCCAGTCGCCCTTCGCGTCGGCAAATGCCCGGTTGCGGGCAGCATTCAGTCCAGGCCGCGCCTCCTGTACGTAGCGTACGCCTGCGGCCTCGACCACTGTGCGCGTGCCATCATCGGGCGGCGCGTTATCAACGACGAGCACCTCTACCGGTCCAGACGCCGGAACGTGCTGCTGAATGCTGTTCAGGCTGCGGGCCAGCCTTTCGGGACGATCGTGGGTGCAGATCGCAATAGAAACGGCGGGGCACGCCATGTCTTGATCCGGACGAGCCGCATGCAGTTGGGCTTCGGCAAGCGCGATGCGGCTACGCGTATTCAGCCGCTCAGCCACATCGTGGGGCGTGAGTGTGGTGCCGGGCGGAAGCGGCTCCATCCAGAAATCGACGGGTCGCCCCTGCCACCGGATCAGCGCCGCCCACCCGGTGTGGGCCTCGCTGCCATGCAACGTGGGTAGCGGATTCGCCGCGTCGATATCGACAAGCAGGTAGGACATGAACGGCCGGGTTATGGGGTGGATGCGACGGTGGTTTGCGATCCGTACAGGTCGGCGACCAATCCGGGACGACTCAGTAGCGCATCGAGCGGACCGCACTCTACTAGTTGGCCCTCGTTGAGGGTGATCACATGGTCGGCATGCACGATGCTGGAGAAGCGGTGCGCCACAATGAGAACGGTGCGTGTTTGGTCGTCGTGCGTAGATAACGTGCGCTGGATTTCGGCATCTGAGAGGCCGTCTACCGCGCTGGTGGCTTCATCGAGGATGAGCACGCCAGCATCACGAAGCAGCGCCCGCGCCAACGCAATGCGCTGTCGTTGTCCGCCCGAGAGGCGCGTGCCCTGATCGCCAACCCGCGTTTCGTAGCCACGGGGCAGCGCCTGGATGAACGCATGTGCCTGGGCCTCGCGAGCCGCCGCTTGAATGGCATCGAGCGAGGCATCGGGCTGTCCGTACGCAATGTTGGCGCGAATCGTATCGTTGAACACGTAGGCGTCCTGGCTGACCACGCCAATGCCTGACCGCCACGCCTCGACCTTTAGATCAGGCAGCGGACAGTCGCCCACGTAGATGGTGCCTTCGGTTGGATCGTACAGCCGTAGCA
>CAZZCI010000286.1:0-2101 GCA_964653015.1 uncultured Rhodothermales bacterium | reverse complement strand
AGGTCGCGAATGCGGGGTTGCAGGCGGTACAACACCAGCACAAACACCAGCGCTGCCGGGAGCGAGGCGGATGTGTACAACAGCCCGACCAAAATCAGCACAAGCAGCCCCATAGCCACCAGTTCGTAGATGGGCGTGATGAGCCCGCCCCAGATGCTGCTCCACAGTCCGATGCGGCTGACTCGTTCTGAGGCGCGGTTGAAGCGCTCCTGTTCGTACTGCGTTTGCCCAAACGTACGGATGACCTCCATTCCGCCAAAGGCTTCGAGCAGTCTACGCGTGAGTCCCACGTTGGCGCGGGTTGTGGCACGCCCCAACCGTTCGATGCGGGTGCGCAGGCCCCGCGTGGCAAGCATGACACTGCCCAACACCACGGTGGCTACCAGAGTAAGCGGCCACGAAATAAGCAGAAGGAGCGTTATGTACACCCCCAACGCGCTCACTGTAATCACCAGATACACGACCAGCGCCACGGCCTGCACAAGCCGCCAGCTTTCATTGGCAATGGTGTTGTAGAGGCGATCCTGATCGTTGGCCTCCCAAAAGCGGTAGCCCACTTGCATCAACTGGGCAAACAGCGTAGATCGCACATGATGACCCAGGCGCGCCTCTAGCAGTCCGTAGAGCACATCGCGCGTGTAAGCCAGCGTCGCTTTAGCGCCAATCGCTATGACAATCCCGGTGGTAAGCAGCATCATACGCTCGCGGGGCGGGCGATCGCTAAACAGTGCGGCAGCGGCATCAATAAACCAGGTGCCGGTTTCTGGCGTGGTGTCGGCTTCTACGCTATGCAGCAGCGGAATGAACAGGCCAAGTCCAATGCCTTCGGCCAGTGTGGCAAGTACGCCGGTAATCATGGTGGCGGCAACGATCCACGGGTGGCGGGCCAATAGCGGACGCACCGTGCGCAGGGTATGAAGGGCAGCAGAGGAGGCCATCGGACTTGCTTATGAGGACATGATTGAGGGAGACGGCGCATACGACGAAGACGCTTGCACCACCTGATTCCACCGCTGCATGCGAATGCGATCGTAGGGCTTGTATGGTTTCCACGTCCACGACTCGACGGCATCGTTGAGCGTCGGATATGCCGCAGGCGCAAGGGCAAGCGGTGGCGACCGCCGGGTGGTGCGCCGCCGAAAGGCATGCCAATCGGACCGGGTAGGCCACACATGCCGAGTAACGGGCTGGGCGAGGCGGCGCATGGTGCTTTTGAGTAAGGTTTTAAGCGAGGCAATACACAGGGCCGCTGGCGGATCCGTCCGTATAGAGGCGTACAGCAGACGTATGGCCGGTTCAAAGGCGCCATGGTTGTAGCACAATGTGCCCAGATACGCCATGAAGCTGCTTCGCGACCAGGCGTACACCGACTCGGCCACCTCGGGATGGCGCGGACGCAGCGCTGCAATAACGCGGTCGTACGAGCGTAGCATTCGATCTGGGCGTGTGGACATGCTGTTTGCGACCGAACGATAGCCCGTCAGGTAACTGGGCACCACGCAGAAAGGCGCACGTTCGGCCACACGCAGCGTGAGGTCCCAGTCCTCGCAGCCTTCGGCGTTGTCGGAGCGATAGCTCACATATCCCCCAGCAGCCTCCAGCACACTGTGCCGATACACCGGCACGCTGGCGTTTCCTACAAAGTTGACACACAGGAGCGCTTGAAAGACATCGCCCTCTAGCCCCCACCGATCCGATTGCCCGATGACACGCCCCGCATCATCTAATGACACCCACCACGAATACGCCAATCCGGCCTCAGGGTGATCTTGAAGAGCGGCAACATGACGAGCGATTTTTTGCGGCGCCCAGAGGTCATCGGCATCGATGGGCGCAATGAATGGCGCAGAGGTGGCGGCAATAGCCCGGTTGCGCGCAGCGGCCACCCCCTGGTTGCGTTGCTGCACGAAGCGCACGCGCGGGTCTTGCGCAGCGTGGGCTTCTACCCGCTCTGCGGTCGTATCGGTAGAGCCGTCGTCTACCACAATAATGTCGAGGGCGGTGTGCGTTTGGGCGCGTACCGAGGCTAACGCGGCGTCGATGTGTGAGGCGGCATTGTACGCCGGCATGATAACTGCAACGACAGGCTGAGAAGCCATAT
>CAZZCI010000285.1:0-3761 GCA_964653015.1 uncultured Rhodothermales bacterium | reverse complement strand
AGGCTAAAACGTAGCGGTGAGTTGCACCTGAAACGTGTGGATGGTCGGGGCATCGGCGGGGGCACGCCCGTTGTAACGGAGGGAGCCTTGCAGCAGTGATGAAAACACATATCGGCCCTGCAGCCCCCACAGATATGATGTGCCCGGACCGCGTCCGTCTGTGAGCTCGAACAGCGCAAGGCCCTGCGCCTCCCCTGTCAGATCCACATGGGCAAGCTCCGCATTGGCAGTAAGTTGCATCTGTCGGGCGCGGCTCCAGCCCACCTCGACGGGCATCCGCCATACCTGCGCCTGCCGGTTGGCCCGGCGGTCGGTTTTTTGCGCCCACGACGGACGCCCCTGCACGTGCCAGTGGTCGGTCAGGTCAACGCGTAGGCTGGGCCGCGTGCGCCATGTGCGAATGTTATATGTGCGGGACCCAAACGCTTCGCTATCGGCCCGGTCGCGCTCGGTGGAGCCGCGTAGCCGCACCTCCCATGCTCGGGTCGGACGCCAGCGTGCTTCGGCAGCAAATTCTTCCCGCTTTCGCTCTTCGCCGCCTGCGGCCCGCTCGTTAAGCTGCCGCTCTTGCGTCCACTCCAACTCACCTCCCGCACGGGAGCGTCGCGGAAACAGCTCCAGCGTTTGCTGAATCCGCAGGCGCCCGTCGACGGTTGTGCCGCGTTGCCGATAGCGCGACGGATCGAGCAGGTACACGCGCAGCAGATCGGGCGATTCGGTTTTTTCCTGAATGCTGATCTCAGAGCGGCTCCGCATCGTTGCGAGGGCGCGGAGCAGGTGCGATTCGGCATCGGCCCATACCCGTTCGGGATCCAGCTGGAGGCGCCACCGCGTATCTACGCGGGCCACGGGGATCAGCGAGTCTGACGGCACAAACGAGCGAATGTATTCGCCTTCGCCGGGGGTGGTTTCGGGCACGAACTCGTCTAGCTGCGGCGTACGGTCCTCGCCTTGGCCGGTCCAGACGTATTCGCCCAGTTCAGGCCCTACACGGATAAACGTCTCCTGCAGCGTGGGGGTGCGCTCGGTGCGCCCCTCATAATCGACCTGTAGGTCCATCGCCCGGTCAAAGGCGGCGGTGTTCAGCACGCCGCTCACCAGAATCGTCTCGCTATCGGCGGCGTCGCGGTTGAGGCGAAAAAAGTCGCGCACGCTGCGGGTTCGGTAGGCGGCTCGCAACTGGCCCGATGTGCGTCTGGATCCGCTGTACGCGGCCTTGGCTTCGGCCTGCCATGCTCGGGCAGATGGAGCCAGGTCGCCTTCGGCGCCCTCTCGCTCTACACGCAGCCCCCCACTGGTTTGCAGGGTCCAGGCGCTGGTTTCGTAGTGCAGACGCGGCGTAAGCTCCCAGAGCTGAAACGAGGCATCGGCCAGCGAGTCGGTAGCGGTGGGGCGCTGCGAACGCCGTTCAAAACGCGCCTCAAGCTCGGGCTGCCACGCGGTGTCAGAGGCATAGGCGAGCCGTCCGGTTTGGCGGATCCAGCGGCCTCGCTCGGCTGCTCGTTCGCTCCGAATCCATTCGCCGCTGTAGCGTGCCTGCAGTCCATCGGTCGGACGATAGCGCCCGGTCGTTTCCCAGCGGGTGCTCTCGAACGCCTCTCCGATGGTGAGGCGTCCCCATCCGGCGCTGATTTCGCTGGAGGCGGTAGGCGACCATCCGGCGGTGATTTCATCGGCAGCCTCGCGGGCCTGTCCGCGTAGCTCCTGGGGCAGCGTGGTGCCGGTGCGATCCAGATTCCAGCGCCGGTTGAACTCGACCGAGCGCCCCCGTTCAAACGGCTCAAATGCCGCTGCCCGCACGTCGCGCTCCCAGGCGGCCTCAATCGTGCCCAGGTCGGTGGTGCCCACGCGAAGCGGCTGCGGGTCGGCGGTGATGTGGGCGCGGTAGGCATCGGCCTCGGTGCGCGTGCCGGGCTGGTCGGAGAAGCGGTTGACGTTTTCGGAGGATCGTGCCCAGTGGCCGCCGGCACGTAGCCCCGCGACCGGCTCCACCGTGCCTCGCAGATCCACAATGCGCCGCTCCTGTGGGCGTTGAAGCGGGCGTACGGGATCGAAGCGGCCCTGGCCCTCGCCCACATACTCGTACGCGATGCCGTTCAACTGCGTCTCGCCACGCTGATAGCGGCCCTGACCAGGCCCTACACGAGTGAACTGCACGCGAAAGACCGGTTCGTCGTCGGGCGGACGCTCGGTAACGGCCACAAAGATGGTGTCTTGCGTGCCCTCGGGCGTGTCGATGACGTCTTGCCGGTATTGCACAAACGGCGCCTCTGGGTCGAACTCGACGGGTTCAGCGCTTTGTCGAAATACCTCGTTCGGCCCCGCCTCTACCAGTGCGAGGGAGTCGGCTGTGGAGAGGCCCAGCGCTGCCGCAAAGTCGCCGCCGTCGGCTTCGCGCAACACGGTAGCGCCTACCTCTAGCCGGTTGGATCCGTCGGAGCGAGGCCACAGCGCCACATCCGCCTCGGTGCCCAGAAGCGAACGGGTGAACGGCGTGGTTGTGTACTGAAACTCGGCAGTGATGCGGCGGTCGCTGGTGATGATGCGGTCACTCGTAAAGGTGATTTCCCCGCGTGCATAGTCGATGACGTAGTCGTTGCTCTCGCCGCGCTCCAGGCGCTCGCCATCCAGAAAGATGCGTTCGGATCCGGCAGTTACTACAATAAACGGCTCGCCGTTGCTGCCTCGCAGGGGGTAGGGCCCTTGCAGACCGTCTTCGGGTTGGATGTCTTGCTGCCGAAAAGTGCCTCGCGATACAGCGCCTACGGCCTGCACATCACTTTGTATTGTTTCCGTTTCAAGGGAGGTGGTGTGCACCTGGACGCCCTGCAGTTGACGCTCGTATGAAGCAAACGGACTGGCCTGAAACGAGGCTTCCACATCCCCCAGTTGTGCGGTGCCCGGCGGAGCGTCGATTTCGATAAACACGCGGTCGAACTCACTTAGGCGCTGCGTGGTGCCATCGGGCTGGATGGGCGTGTCTTCATCGGTGAGCGTGGCACGGACAAACACATCATCGGTGAGCTCGCCCTCTAGATCCAGTCGCAACCCCGATTCGATGCGTGCGTCGCGTCGGGATCCGCCGGTAACGCCCCGACTGATGGAGCCACTTCGGCTGAGCTGCACGCCTTCAAACGGGTCATACGCGGAGGCAGACGGGTCCTCGTCCGCATCGGGCGGCGTGTCGATGGGCGTGTCGTCTGGATCGGGTGCACGCGTCATGTGCTCGGTGAGCGGCCACCGCCGGTAGCTGATGACCAGTTCATCATCGGGGTCAAGGTCGTCGTCAAATGCAAGAGTGCTCGCCGCCAGGTCGAGGGTGTAGTGGGATTCGGGGAGGGCGGTGCCGTTCAGCCACACGGTTACGCTTCCGGGAATGAGGTGCGTGGGGATGGGGTAGGGCTGCGGCTGAAACGCGTCGATGGTGTCGCGCTGCATGCCTACATCGTCAAACACAACGGTGCTATCGCGCTCCTGGGCGTGGAGCGTTCCGGCTCCCAAGAGTAGCCCCATTCCGATCCAGAGAACAACGCGTGTCATGAACAGCGAGAGAAGCCGATACAGCAGAGGGGGTACGTACTGCACATCCCGTCAGGCGTTCGCCGATCTCCGTTCCGCGATGCCAGCGAAACCTATAGCCGGGGGGCGCTTGCCCCCCCGGCTCTCTTTGAGGCTGAATTGCCATCTGTACCACGTCCGACCGTGAGTAAGTAGAGACAGGCATGAAGTTGGGGTTTTGTGCGTTTCAAATCGGTATCATG
>CAZZCI010000284.1:0-3788 GCA_964653015.1 uncultured Rhodothermales bacterium | reverse complement strand
TACACCCTGTCCGATACACAAAACGACATCCGCACCTACCACGAACATAGCCTCAACGACCCCGATGAACTCGCTGACCGGTTGGCCCGTGGCTATCGAAAAGACGGGGAAGACGCGGTCCTCTATCATCTCGAAAAGGGCATGCTCTATCATCACCACGGTCAATGGGATGCCAGTGCACATCACTTTCAACAGGCCGAACGGGCCATCGAGGCGAACTTTACGCGCAGCATCTCCAAAAACGTACAAGCCTTTCTAGTTAATGACCTGCAACTCGATTATGTGGGCGAGGCCTACGAGGATTTTTATTTGAACACGCTTAATATAATTAACTATTTACATAGAGACGACCTGGACGGTGCAGCCGTAGAGGCCCGGCGCGTAACACACAAATTAGAGACCTTTAGCGATCGCCATCAGGGGTTGGCTGCTGCGCTTGTCAATCCTCCTGATGATGACGAGGTCATTTCGGCAGATACGACGCAAATGATCTTAGAGCAAGCGGATGCCGAACTCGACAACGTCAATCTTGACCCCAACCGCACTGCTCCGCTCGAAATGACGCAGCACACAGCGCTGGGGCGCTTTCTCTCAACGGTCGTGCATGCCAAACAAGGCGATGCTGACGGGGCACGCATTGAGTATGGTAACCTGCAAAGTGCCCTGCGCGACCAAGGCCAAACGTCTTTTTTGAATCAGCTTTCTGCACGTTCAGCCTCAACGCTGGGGGTGTCGAGGCCCGATGACCTCACCGACCCCAATCAATACAATACGCTTATCACTGCGTTCAGTGGGCGCATGCCAGCAAAGGAAGAGCGCTCCTTTCGCATCCCTCTTGACCTGGGCGATGATCCGGTTTCGCTGTATCTAGCTGTTCCGGTGTTGAGCGACTTTTCCTCGCGCGTGAGCAAGGTGCAGGTGACTGTAGCCGGGGAAACGCGCACAGTGCCCATGATAGAAGATATGCAGGCGGTGGCCCGCGACATGTTCGACGCCACAAAGCATGTGATCTATATCCGGGCGGTACTGCGCGCCTTTGTGCAAACCGCAGCCACCGAGGGCCTGGCCGCTATAGCTACCGACGAACTGGGCGAAGGAGCAGGGTGGCTCACCCAACAACTTGGACGCGCCATGAGCAGCTATTCGGCGCAGGCAGATGTGCGGGGCTGGCAGAGCATGCCGGGGCGTGCGCACGCTATGGTGGCTCAACTCCCCGTGGGCACGCACGAGGTGGTGTTCGAGTTTTTGGATCGCTCGGGTAGCGTGCTCGAACGCCGCACTGACACCCTAACGGTACAAAGCGGATCGCGCGTGCTATCGGCCACCAGTGCTTCCTTTTTGAACTAACATCCCGTTGTGCTATGACTGCCTTGCTACGTCTGCGCCTGCTTACCGCGTGTGCTGTGCTTGTCGCCAGCCTTGTGGGATGCGCAAGCTCTGACTCTGCCTCGTCTCCTACAACCGGTCCCGACGGTGTGCCGCGCTGGGTCGAAGATCCTGCGCATACCCACGACACACGGCGCTATCTCTTGGCCAGCGGATCAGGTACGAATACGCAGCAAGCCCAAGAGCAAGCCCTGGGTAACCTGGCTCGTATGTTCGAAGCCACTATCGATGCGAGTCGCCGCACCGTAGACAACTACGAAGAAATTACGCGCGATGGCGGCATCGACGAGACTGAAGGCACCGTGCGCATGCTCGACCTGACGAACATTCGGTCGGAGCAAGACCTGCTGAATACCGAGGTGCTGGCCCAGCAGCAAGCCGATGATGGCACGCACTACGCCCTCGTGGGCATGCATCGAACGCGTACGCTTGCCATCTATACGGAACGGATTGAAGACAATCGCGCCCAGATCGAAACCTATGTAGAGGCCGGGGAAACCCGAACCGATCCCATTGAAAAGCTGGCTGCCTACCGACGCGCGCTTGTGCTTAGCCAGGTCAACGAAACCCTGCAGGAGCAACGTTCCATCATTGCCGGAGGCGGTGGGGCGCGGGCCCTGAACGATGGTACATCTCCCAATCGCACCGAATTAGAAGAGGCCTTCACCGAAGCGCAGCGCGCCTGTCCCGTTTTAGTGGAGGGCACTGATGTCCCCGAAACCATCCAAACACAGTCCGCACGCGCCATCGAGTCGGCTGGCTTTCCGACGACGCGCTCTGCCGACGACGCGATCCTGCGAGCGGAGGTGGACTATCACCAGGAGCCGACACTCGAAGGCCGTGACGACGCTTCGTTTCTGTACTGGACACTGGACATTACCGTGGTAGATGTGCAACGCAATCAAACACGCGGCACCTTCTCGGCTGACAACCGCAGTGGCGGGTTATCTGTTACCCAAGCCCAGCAAGCGGCTCACCGCGATGCCCGCCACGCCCTCGACACAGACCTGGCGCAGTTCTTGACCGACACGTTACTCCGCATTGACCTCGACTAATGCTATGCCTGTTGCCCTGCCTACTATGCTACGCAACTGCCTGATTGGCTTTTTGCTTGCCACCTTTCTGGTGGGATGCGGATCGTCCAGCCCCACCGTGCAACGCGTCGATGCCGACACCGAGACCGATCTTTCAGGGCGGTGGAATGACACCGATGCCCGCCTCGTGGCCGATGCCATGATTGACGATGTGCTGCAAAGCAATTGGCTGGCTCGCCATCGACAAAATAATGACGAGCGGCCTGTCGTAATCGTGGGTCCCATCGAAAACCGGACTCAGCAACACATCGATCCAGACGTGTTTATTAGCGATTTGGAGCGTGAGCTTATCAATGCAGGGCAGGTCGGGTTTGTAGCTGGCGGAGATGCTCGGGAATCCATCCGTGAGGAGCGTCGCGGACAGCAAGAACACGCCACCCTCGAATCAGCCGCCCGTCTGGCGCAGGAAACTGGGGCCGAGTATATGCTGATGGGGACCATCAACGACGAGGTCGATGAGTCGCTCGACGGACGCCAAATTTCGCTGTTCTATGTGGTGAACTTAGAACTCATTAACATCGAAACCACCGAAAAAGACTGGATCGGTACCAAGCGCATCAAAAAGTTGGTCGATCGGTCGCGATACAGCCTGTAACCACAGCAATGATTTGCAGTACCCCTCTCCTAATAACTCGTTACGTTTATCCGCTTCCGTGCGGCTTCATAAGCGCCCCACACAGTTTGGCGCGTTCATCAACTTTCTTCCAAAGCAACCCACAAACCCATGAGAGCACAATCAGACTCCACTCCTGTTCTCGCACTTTTTCATAAAGCCATGGCCCTTGGGGCCGTTGTTGTGCTCGCCGTCGCCCTTACTGCGTGCGGCAGCTCGGGAAGCGCCACGGGCCCCGATATGGAGGAGATTCCGTCATGGTACCTGGATACGCCTGAGTCGCCCGACCATCTGTACGCATCGGCCTCGGCGCAATCGCAGCGCATGCAAGTTGCCATTGATCGCGCTGAAACAGATGCTCGCCAAAGCATTGCGGCCACCATTGAGGCCGAAATTCGGAGCATGACGCGCATCTTTGAGGAAGAGCTTGAAGATGAGTTTCGTGAGCAGTTTGTCCAAACCACGCAAGAGCTTGTCAACCAGACGTTGACGGGCACCTCCGCGCGTGAGCGGGAAGTCCAACAGCAAAACGATGGCCTCTACCGCGCTTACGTGCTCATGGAAATGCCGGTTGGCGAAGCAGCTGCCGACTTCTTAGCCCTGCTCGAAAACCGCGATGAGTCCATGTACACGCGCTTCCGGGCCTCTGAAGCATTTGAAGAGATGCAAGAAGAAATTGAACGCTACGAAGAAGA